>NZ_PYAC01000010.1:0-127144 GCF_003264475.1 Micromonospora noduli
AGCACTCCGCGGGAAACAGGATGCTGCGCCCACTCTGACCTGCAGAAACGAGAAGCCGCAGGTGGGGGGAGGTGCGGTTGAGCGCCGTTGTGCGCTATTGGATGCAGCTCAACGCCGTTCAAGACACCCGGCTGCTCCCACCCTGCCCCTCATTCCCGGGCCCGTGGCCCTGGCGTCGCCCAGACGCCGTGGGCACCGCTTCGGCACGTCTCCAGCGAGCAGTGCGAGGCCGATGTTAGTCAACCGCAGCCGGGGCGCCGAGGCGCAGCGCGCACGGCCGGCGGCATATCGGGGTGGCTGGGTCGCCGGGCAGATCCGAATGTTGGTCTTAAAGGGTGGTCACCCAACGAGCCGGCGGCACGCACTCCGGCTGCGCGGTAATCCGGCCTGCTTGAAGACGAGACCGCAACTTCCGTTCGTCGAGTCCCAGAGCTCGTCGTTGGTCACCAGCGCCCGAACCAACGCGCGCTGCGGTTCAGTAAGGGGCCGGCTCGTCGCGTACGGCTCGGGGAACGCGAACCGCACCAACGCACCCCAGCCGTCGCCGAAGCCGGCCCAACTGTCCCGACTGGCCACCTGACAAGCAGCCGTGGCGATCTCGTCGAAGTCAGCGGCGACGCGGATCGCCGCGGCGACGAGCGCGAACTCGTGCACTCCCAGAGGTGGTGGCTCAGCCAGCGCGGCCAGGATGACCTCACGGCCGCGCGGGTCATCCTCGTGAACCAGCGTGGCCCGGAGCCGGACCGCCGGATCCGGGTCGACGAGCCGGTCGCGGAGGTCAACGCCGAACTGGCCGAGGAAGCGCAGCCACTCCGCCTGCGGCCCGGCACCGCGTTCCGACCACTCCAGAAGGAGCACCGCCAGTTCCTCCCGCCGATCCGCCAGGGACCGCATCCGGGCGATCGCCACAAGGTTCTCCGCGCGGAACAACGCGCGGGCCGGCGGGGACGCCGTGACCAGCGGAAGCACCACCGGGTAAGCCTGCGCGACGGCATCAGCGAGGTCCGGCAGTATCCCCGCGAAGTAGCGATCGTCAGAAAGGTTGATCACGCTCATAGCCGCGTCGCCGAGGAACTCCAAAAGCGACTCCACGGTGTCCAGGTGGGCTCGCCCCTCGGCGAGCAGTGCGGTCACGGCCCGAACAGCCGGCGCGGTAGCTGTCTCCGGGAAACCCTGATGCAGGACCGCCATGTCGAGGTGGTCCAGCGCGGCCTCCCGGGCCTCGGCGTCACCGAACTCCAGCGCGGCCAGGTGCCCCGGGGTGTCAATCGCCCGGCCGTACGCGTGCCCGAGCCGAGTCCAGTCAACCGTCATCGCCACGTCCTCCGCAGTTCGCCGGCCGACGGGAATGGCTGCGCCTTACCCGAGTCGATCAACCACGTCGGGTTGGCTGGTCGCGCCGAAACCAACCGCGGACCTCGGGGCGGCTGGCAAGGAAGAGCAGCGCGACCACCACGAGCGCCTTCGCGACGTTGACCGCCCGCACCCACCAGGGGAACGGCTGAAAGAGGGTCAGCCCGGTGCCGAGCAGCACGATCACCGAAATGAAGATCACCTGCCGGTACGCCTTACGCCGGCCCGACCGCAGCCCGCCGACCACCACCAGGTAAGCGAACGCGACCAGCGCCACGGGCAGCACCCGCGACCACACCGAGGAGCGCAACTCCTCCCGAGCGGTAACCAGGTCGGTGCCGGCTGGCACATCGAGGTGGGCAACCTGGTAGTCCAGCAGATGCTCCTGGAACACCAGCATCAGACCGGCGAGCAGGACGCTCAGGGCCAGGTTGGCCAGCATAAGCACGATCATGCGAGGTACCTGGGACGGCGTAGCCGTAGCGGCGTCGGGATCGGTGGCGTCGGTATCCGGTGTCGTCATCGGCAGGGATCAGATCACACGACGGTTTCCCTTGCCGCCCCGGTCTCCCGCCGCTCCGCTAGCGGTCTCGCAACTCGTCGGGCTGAGCTGATGACGGGCACGATCTCAATCAACGCCGCTGCTGGCTGGTGCGCTGACGCAACGGTCGACGCGCCGTTCGCAATCCAGCTAGACGGGCCGCAGACGCCCAAATCCCGACCATGCCGCAACCGCGACGACCGCCCCAGCTGCTACAGACCACCAGCGACCCACACCGCTGAGTAACCTCTAGGCGACTTCGGGCCCGCCGAAGAGGTCTCCAGCCCTAAAGGCCTGGTCAGGGCACGCCCCGTGGGATCGGTGTCTCGAATGACGGAACCGCGGCGGACTCCGGCAAGCCACCCGCAACGCTCCACATCGACCTACAGCACACCTACAGGCGTGGCGTGAGGCGGCCCGAGACGCCGGCCGGCGCCAGCCATCCCGGAAGCAGCAACGCCTGACCACTTCGACCTCTACTGGGAGGTCACGCCGCACCGCTCCACCGCATCACCACAGGTCACCGCCATCGTCTCCTTCCGGCGTCGGTGAGCACTTCGGGCGCGGAGACCACTTCGCCAACCTGCACCCAATCTGCTCCCAGTTGCAAGGCCAGGCCCACCAACAGCTCCTTACCGCCTTGACCTGCGCACACTCCCCTGCCAGGCCACATAGAACCTTGTCGACCGATGCGCAGAACCACAGAGCACTCTGCGGGAAACAGGACGCTGCACCCCCTCTGAGCTGCGGCAATAGAGCCGCCGGCAGGGGTGGGTGCAGCTGAGCGCCGTTCGACGCCGTTGGGCGCAGTTCAAGGCCGTTCAGGGCACCCCGCTGCTCCCAACCTGCTCCCCCGACCGGGCCCGCGCCGGGCCGCCGACCGCCGACCGACCGTGAAATGCCGGCCCAGTACCCATGCTTGGCGCCAGCGCTGGCTACCGCAGCAGCATCGGTCGATGGGGAAGCACGTCCACGATCGCCGCGCCTTGTCAGCGGCAGATCCCTGCATGGCGAAATCAAGCGTTGTGGCCGATTCCCTTCGGGATCCACGTCTTGATACTGGAGGCGTTCGCAAACGGGAACAGTCGTCTCCCTACGCCGATCAAGCCAGGGGCCTCCCGGGTGACGATCTTCCATGCGGTTTTGTCGAGGCCTTCCGGGCATGGCGGATTCCATGCTCCGCTACGGGGCGCGGGAACGTCTGCGGTCGGAATGAGCAGACGGCCGTCCAAGTGTTCGATGCCTCTGTCAGTGATGGCGAGGTCGCCGGTGAGCCGATGCAGTGAGCTGGAGACAGGGGCGTCGTCCGGCAGCGTCGCGCCGAGTGCTCGCTGCACATTCCGTACTGCAATGTGCGAACGACGCCAGCAGCGATTCGGTAACACTAGCCAGGCCGGCCGAGCCCGTGAAGCCCCGGGCAAGCTCAAGACCGACCGGTCCCTGTGGTACGAAGGGCCCGGCCGCGATCCGCGCTTCCTGTGGCTGGGTGCCGCCGGCGGTAGTTCTGTAGGGCCGCATGATGATCCATCTCCCCATCGTGGCGACAGGGCCGGATCGGAAATGGGTGCCGCCGCCGACAGAGAAGCAGAGCGAACTGGCGGTGGCCGACCGCCCATAGGCGGTCGACTGCGGCGAGCCAACCTCACTGGCTCGCCGCCGTTCTCTTGTCTGGGGCTGCGTGCCCGCCGGGCCACCATGATGGTCAGCTACGACCCGAACTGCCAGCGGCCTCAGGAGATGCGGTGTCAAGCCCGGTCGCGAGTCGAGTTTGCCAATCGACGGATTCCAGCCCGGGCACGCCGATGAGCGCCCGCCGAGGGCCGTAGGGAATACCAGGCAGACCATGGGCGGGAGCGCCGTGCTCCCAATCTGCTCCCAATCTAAGGGGCAACAGCGCCGAAGCCCGTTACCGATTGATCCGGCAACGGGCTTCTGACCTGCATGTACTGAGAGTGGGCGATGCTGGTATCGAACCAGCGACCTCTTCGGTGTGAAACAGAACGCCGTACCTGCCCTGACCTGGGAGAACGTGGAGCCGCAGGCAGGGGTGGGTGCAGTTGAGCGCCGTTCGATGCCGTTGGACGCAGTTTAAGGCTGTTCAGGGCACCCCGCTGCTCCCAACCTGCTCCCCCTAGACCGGGCTCGCACCGGGCCGCTGACCGCTCGTGAGCTACCGGCCCAGTGCTGCGGTTGGCACAGCGCTGGCTCCCGCAGCCACATCGGTCGATCGGGGAAGCACGCCCACGATCACCGCGCCTTGTCAGCGGCAAATGAGGATGCACGATCTGGGTGCTGGACTCCGTAAAGGGTGGGCAGCAACCGTGTCCAAGAGACGCAGCATCGTTTCCCCGTGCACCGCGCGAGTCGGGTATACCCCCATCATCTCCGCAGCGCCATGTCCGGCTCGGTGATGGCCTGGCGGGCCTGCGTGAGGCCGATGAACAGGTGGCCGGGCATGCCGATTGCCTCGGCAGCTTGGACGTTCTCGGCGCGGTCGTCGACGAACAGGATGCGTCCGGGCGCGAGGTCGAGCGCCCGGCAGCACCACCGGTAGGCGTCCGGCTCGGGTTTCGCGTGGCCGATACGGCAGGAGAAGGCGACTACGTCGAAGTGCTGCAACCAGCGGTGGTGCTCCTCGTAATGCACTGCCAGTTCTTCCGGGATGTTCGACAGCAACGCGACCCGCCGCCCCGATGCCGCTGTCTGTTCGACAAGGGTGACCATGTCGTCGTCGACGGCGCTCCAGCTAGCGATGTCCGCGTCGATGAGGCGGGCGATCTGGTTGTCATCGATGGTGGTGCGGAGGGCGGCCGCCACCTGCCGCCAGTACTCGAATCCGGTCACCTCACCACGGTCGTAGGGCATCCGCAGCGCCCAGTAGGACTCCCAGAACACGGAGGCTGAGACAGCCGCCGTCGTCACCAGCAATTCCTGGCCGGAAGAGGACTGCTTGCGGGCGATGACGCCGAACAGGTCGAAGAGCACGGTGTCCGCCATCGGGTCACACCCTTCGCACGACGACGCCGGCGGCTTCCAGCGCGTCCGCCTCGTCGTTAGGGGCGTCGTCTCCGGTCACGACGGCGTGCAGCGCGGACGTCGGCGCGACGAAGGCGAGGGCGGTGCGGGAGAACTTGGCCGCCTCGGCGACCGCGATGACACGGTTGGCCGAGGCCATCACGGCACGCTTGATCGCAGCGTCGGCCAGGTCGTACGCGGTTAGGCCGTTCGAGGCATTCAGGCCACAACAGCCGATGACCGCGGTGTCGAAGCGCAGCGCGGCAAGCGACGCCTCCGCAAGGGGGCCGGTGAGCGCCAGCTCACCGGGGCGCGGCTCCCCGCCGGGCAGGAGAAGCCTCAGTTGGGGTGCGCCGACCAGTGTGTTGGCCGCGTGCAGGGACAGCGGCATGACGGTCAGGCGGCGGTGGGTCAGGGCGCGGGCCACTTCGAGGCAGGTAGTACCACTGTCGATCACGACCGCCTCGCCGTCGGCGATCATGCCGGCTACCGCTGCGGCGATGCGCTGCTTGACCTCTAGGCCGTCGTGTGCGCGAAGCACAAACGGTGGTTCCTCGCCGCGCAACAACAGGCTTCTGGCCCCACCGCGGTAACGCTCCAGGACGCCCTGTTCGGCCAGGATCTCCAGGTCTCGGCGGATCGTCATCTCCGAGGTGCTAGTCAGCTCCGCCAGCTCCGCCACGCTGAGCTGCCCAGCCCGCCGTACGGCATCGGTGATCTGTTGGTGTCGGTCCACGCTCGCCATGCGCTCATTGAACACCTCGCACGTTCGATCGGCAAGCTTTCGAACGCGTAATATGTTTGTTATGTTCGGAGGCATGACGAGATCCTCGCGGGCCGCCCGGCTGGCCACCTTCGCCTACTTCACCCTCAACGGCTTCGTCTTGGGGATCTGGATCGTCCACATCCCCGCCGTCGAACACCGGGCCGGAATCAGCCACGCCGTGCTCGGCTGGCTCTTGCTGCTCCTCGGCGCCGGCGCCTTCGCCGGAATGCAACTGGTCGGGCCGCTTACCGACCGTTTCGGCGCTCGCAAGGTCGTGCCGCTGAGCGCGGCGCTGTGCAGTGCGACGCTCGTCCTGCCCGCGCTCGCCGTGAACGCGTGGACACTGGGCGTGGCACTGCTGGTATTTGGCATTGGCAACGGCAGCCTGGACGTCAGCATGAACACCCACGCTGTTCAGGTCGAAGCCCGGTACAAGCGTCCGATCATGTCCGCGTTCCACGCTGTGTTCTCCATCGGCGGGGTTCTCGCCGCGCTGGTCGGCGCCCGGGCCCTCAGCTGGGGTTGGAGCACGACGGCTACCCTGACTGCGGTCAGCCTCTTCGCCCTCGCCGTCACCGCAGTCGTCGCACCCGCACTGTTACCGAGGCCGGAAGCCGCCAGCGTGCTGGAGCGCTCCACCGCCAAGGCCACCACCTGGCGGACCACACCCCCTCGCATCTGGGCGCTCGCCGCGCTCGCCTTGATGCTGATGCTCAGCGAAGGTGTCGCCAACGACTGGAGCGTGCTGGCCATGCGCGACGTGCTCGACGCGCCCGCCGCCACCGCCGCCCTCGCCTACGGTGCCTTCGCCACCGTCATGACGATTGGGCGCTTCCTCACCGACCGGGTCGCCGCACGCTTCGGCCCCGTCGCCATCGTCCGCTACGGATCGGCACTGGCCGCACTCGCCCTCACGATGATCGCCCTTTCACCGTCGATCCCGCTGGCTATCGCCGGATGGGTGCTGTTCGGTATCGGACTGTCTGGCACCATCCCGCAGCTCTTCAGCGCGGCCGGCCACGCCAACCCCAACGCCGCCGGAGCGAACGTCTCCCGCGTCGCCGGCCTCGGCTACCTGGGCATGCTCGCCGGGCCCGCCATCATCGGACCCCTCACCCACCTTATGCCGCTGAACTACACATTCTTCCTGCCCGCAGCCTTCTGCGTAGTCGCCGCCCTCACCGCCCACATCCTTCGATCCAAGGCAGAAGAGCCACAGCCACCGCTGTCGACTGCTGCGCAAAACCGCGGAGCACTCCGCGTGTGAGTGAAGTGCTCTCGGAGCACTGTTGATCCGTGCATAGGCGCAACAACGCATGCCAGCAGCGCAGCTCGCCACATCCCGCAAGTTCACCTACTCGATTGCCATGCACTCCTAGCGCCCGCCCTACTTGACCAGCGGCCGATGCCTTAGGCATCGGCCGCTTCCCTATGCCCTGACGCCAAACCAGCAAGCCACCCAACTCCCGGAGGAACTCACCGTGACAACCCACCCAACCGCTACGGCGCCAACCAGCGACGCATCAAGGCACCACGCCTCGGAACCGCCTCGCAACCGCACCGGCGCTGCCATCGCCCACCCAACGGCCGAGCCTCGGATGCGAGTAACCAAAGTCGAGACGCGGGCAACGCAAGAAGGCCGGCTTGCAGGTCGACCGCCGGACGGAGGCGCATGACGCAGCCATCCCAGCGACCCACACGAGCGGCCATCACGCCCGAGGCCACCATCCGCGCCAGGCAGGCAACTTGACCGACCTAACGAAGACAGCCGTTCATGGACGGTCGACGACGTCGACGGCGGCACATCCACGGGGGTTACCAGAGCCGCTCGCTGCCCTGGCAACGCCGAACCCAGGCCAACACTCTTCTCTCTGCGCTACGTAACCCACGTCGAGGCTTCTCCGCCGTTGTTGTGGGGGAACCCCACCGGGCCTTCTACGGCAACCAGTTCGGTCTCACCGTGCCACTCTTCGCGCACTACGGCGTCGAACTCTGGGTACCCGAGATCGGCGGCCCCATCGACCCCGACAACGAGGCACACGAACTTGTCATGTCCGTCTTCGGCGGCATGAGCAAAGGCGAACGCAACCGCATCAAGCTGCGCGTCCGCACCGCCATGGCCGCCCAGACACTCCTGGAAGGCCGATACCTCGGCGGACGCCCGCCATACGGCTACACCCTGCGTGATCTCGGCCCTCACCCCAACCCCGCGAAGGCCGCCGACGGCAAACACCTCCGCGGGCTCACCCTGGATGCCCAGACCTCCCCCATCGTCCGCCGGATCTTCGACGAATTCCTCGCCGGCTACGGACTATTCGCCATCGCCGAAGGACTCACCGCCAACCACGCGCCCTGCCCCTCGGCACACGACCGGGCCCGCAACAGACACCGCAGCGGCATCGCCTGTTCCAAAAGCGCCATCCGCGTCATCCTCACCAACCCCCGCTACACCGGCCGGCAGGTGTGGAACAAGCAACGCACCGACGAAGTCCTCCTCGACGTCGACGACGTCGCACTGGGTCACACCGGCGTCATGCGTTGGAACGCCCGTGACAAATGGGTGGTCTCGAAGGAGATCACCCACCCACCCCTGATCGACGACGAGACCTTCGAGCAAGCGCAAGCCCTACTCACCCGTCGCGCGCGAGCCGTCGACCGTCAGGAGCGCCAACGCCGCGCCCGCAACCCCTACGTCTTCCGGGGGATGATCTACTGCGCCGTCTGTCAGCGACGCATGCAAGGCCAGTACAACCACGGCGCCGCCTACTACCGCTGCCGCTTCCCCCAGGAATACGCCCTGGCCAACGAGGTCGAACACCCCCGCAACGTCTACCTGCGCGAGGACGCCCTCACCGACCCGCTCGACGAGTGGCTGGCATCCGCGTTCACCCCGGACCACCTCGACCAAACGATCACCGCCATGTGCGACGCCCAACCAACGGACACAACGCCACAGACGGCCGCAGCGCAGGCCACGATCGCGGCCTGCGACGCAAAGCTCGCCCAGTACCGGGCCGCTCTCGACGCTGGCGCAGACCCCGCACTAGTCACCGGTTGGATCACTCAAACCCAGGCCGAACGGATACGAGCCGAAGCTGATCTTCAAACGACCCAGCAGACAGAGTCACGCCGGATGAGCCGCTCCCAGATCGCTGACCTAGTCCGAGCGCTCGGCGACATCGCCGCCGTGCTGCGCGACGCCGACCCCGACGACAAAGCCGAGGTCTACCGGCAACTCGGTCTCCGGCTCACCTACCAGACCGAAACGCAAACGGTGCGCGCTGCAGTGGATCTCAGCGCGCACCGTGGGGTTATGGTTCGTGTCCGAGGGGGGATTCGAACTCTTGTACGTGTCATCGGTGCTCCATTTCGGGTGCACATGCTCATAGATTACGGCACGTTCAGGGTTGGCTCAACCTCGCGCGCTCATTACCGGGCGTGAGCATGAATCGAAGTCGGGCCGCGTATGGTCCAATATTGCCAGCCAGCTGGCTCGGTTATCGACTGGCCGAAATGAACGTGCAGGCATCAAGCCAGCCCCACCGCAGGGGTCCTGGTGAGTTTTCGGTCGACCGGCGTTGACGGCAACCCGTGCCGCTCGCGTTCTTCGGTAGCGAGCGCACCAGGTTCACCGCCTTCGTCGAACTCTGAAATTCACAACAACCGCGCATAGCGCCAGAGCATCCGGCAGCGCGGTCTGTGACGTTGCCTGTCAACTAAAAGGGGGGTGCATGCGAGCGTGACTCTCAGTCAGGATGCGATCGAGAAGACGACGAAGTTGGTCGAGTCTCTCGCTGAGGTGACAACCGCAGTCAAGCGGGACCCCAGTGGGCGACATTCTGGAAGACCCGGACGCGCCTGATCCCGTCATCTGGCTCGATGCCCTACCGCAGAGCGTTCAATGAATGGCTAGCCCTGCCAATGATGTGATCATGAGAATGCGTTCGTCTCGGCCACCGACGGAGCCGGCGCCGCCGGAGTTGCTGCACGAGTGAATCGACATGGATCCCGTGGGCGGGTTCGCTGGTCCTGCGCCGCGCCTGTTGGACGCCCGGCTGTGTCCGCTTCCTGCGGGAGTTACAGCAACAGGTGGTGGTTGCCTGCGGTGCTGCTGACGCAGGTGCCGTTCTGTCGTTGGGTCGCAAGATGGCGCGGCCATAGATGCGCTCGTTTCGTGCCGTTCTGCGCGACGCACAGTTCTGCGGTTACCTGTAAGGAGGCTGGTAGGGGGTAAGTGCCGTGGTACGGCGCGAGCATGAGTGCGTAGTGGGCGGGGCTGAGGTCCGTCATGGCGAGCCATGACAGGACAGGGTGGCTGGCGTCGCCGAAGGCGATGAGCCGCCCCGGTTCGGCGTCCTCGAACACCAGCGACATGTTGTTAGCGCGGGCGCGTCCTCGGGACACGAGGATCGTTCTGTTTGAACGTGCGGAGGGGTGAGCAGCCGCCGTGGATCGTCTCGGACGAACTCTGGGCCGAGATCCGAACCACTGTTGCCACCCCGACCACCACGCCGGCACCGGTTCCCCGGGCCTAAGCGCCTCGACGACCGCAGAGTGTTGTGCGGAATCCTGTTCATGCTTCACACCGCGATTCCGTGAAGGTTCCTGCCCTAGGAGTTGGGGTTCGCCTTGGGAAGACCTGCTGGCGCAGGTTGCGGGACTGGAACGACGCTCGCGCATGGCAACGACTGCACGCGATCCTGCTCGGCAAGCTGCGGGCCACCGATCAGCTGGACATGTCGAGCGTGTTCCACCTGCCAATCAGGAGATCACGCCGCCGCCGTCCGTGAAGGCGCCGAGATAGGGAACCTGCCCGGGGCCGAAGGCCTCGGATAGTGCTCACCCGGCATGGCCGCAAGGGATCGCTGCAGCCCGGATCGTTGAATACCTGACCGTCCACCGGCGGGCCCCGGGCGCTCCCTGGAGGTCGGGGCATCCGGGTTGCAGGGACGTCCCGACTTCGTGAAACCCGAGTCGATCAACCGGGTAGCCGTCGCAGCCAGCGACGAGAAGGGGAGGGACCAGGGCAGTCATAGCCGTGGCACCGCGGCCGACACGGCGGCAGAGATCCTGCACGCCACCGGTCGCGATGGCCTGGCCACAACGGCCAGGACCATCGCTCACCTGCTACACCTGGTCGCCATTCTGGCTCGTAGCCGGGACGGCCAGAGGTAGCCCTACCGAGCCCGGGGTTGACGGGAGTCAACCCCAGGCTCCCTGTAGACGATTCTCCCTGGCCCGTCGTGGTGGCCCTTAGCAGTCGTCCACCCTGCCGGTCGATCCGGGCACCCCACCGCGAGTCCTACGACGCTGGGTGTCTGGCAGCATGGGCGGCTGCTTATCATGCCGTCGGCACAGGCAGCGGCATGTCCGATGGCGGCAGCCACCGGTCCGGCAGGAGAAGCCCGTTCGGCAGCTTGTTGTTGAACGAGAACGTCGGACGGACATCCCCTATCGCCCGCTTGAGATCAACGAGGCCGCCCACGAATCTGGCGCGTTGAAAGGACACCGTGCCGCAAAAGCACGCGCCCTCAAAGTAAACTCTGCCGCCGGAGAATCTGGTGAAGTCGAAGGACACCTTGCAACCGTCGAACAATGTGTCGACGAAGATCAGGTCGCCGCCGCTTACCACCGCCTGGCCGAGAAACACCTCGCCGCCGGAGAACGTCGCGTCGGCGAAGTCCACCTCGCCATCGGAGAACACCGCCCGACCGAAGCCAATCAGCCCGTCCGAGAACGCCGCTTTTTGGAAGAGCACCTCGCTGCCACAGAACCTCGCAGCTTCGAAGGCGACCTCGCCACCGGAGAACGTCGCCTCGGCGAAGGACACCATGCCGCCGAAGAAGCGCGCTCCTTCGAAGGTGACCTCGCCACCGGAGAACACTGCCTTCGCAAAGGACACTGCGCCCGCAGAGAAGGTTGCCTTCGCGAAGGACACCATGCCGCCGGAGAAGTGCACCCGGCTGAAGTCGCCACCGTCGAAGACGGCCCCGGTGAAGTCGAGGTCGCGGCCCTGCCAGCTGTGCGGGTTCGTCGTGGGCAGGCGCAGGTGGTCGCGGATGAGCCGGATGACTGTGTGCCGGACCTGCCGTTCCTCATAGGGGTCGCGGCCGGACGTGCCGACGGGCACCGAATCCGTAACGTCCTCCGCCGGAGCGGCGGCGGGTTCACCGGCAGGCTTGGCGGCGACTGGTGGCGTATAGGGCATACGCAGGTAGGCGCAGAGTACGTCAACGCACATCTGACGCCCGCCGGGCCAGTCGTTGGCCAGGTTGGCGACGGCGTAAACGCCGGCGAGGCGTACGGCGGCCTTGTCCGAGCCGACCAGCTCGACGGCCTTGGTGAAGCGCTCGTTGAACAGCTTGGTGTTCTCCCGACGTTCCTTAGATTCCTCCCGGTGTTCCGCAGCCTCACCGAGATGCTGACGGCGGTATGCGACCGTCAGCGCCACGACGCCACCGACCCCTCCAACCACCGCCAAGACGATCTTCATGGCGTCGAACGTGTTGGTCAACGTCCAGCCACTCGCCGCCGTCACGGCCCCGGGTGGGCCGGACACGTTTGGCGCGGGTGCAGGTGCCGACGGGCTGCCAGTCAACGCCGGGCGACCTACGGCAGTCCACAACAGCGTGCCCAGCCCGAACGCCACTCCGATAGCCAGCCCAAGCAGCAACGCCACATGTACCAGCAACGGCAACTGCGGCCCCTGCCCCGTTCGCTGGGCCGTGCCGCGGCTGCGCGCCGCCGCCGCGATCAGCACGGCCACGGCCACCAGCAGCATGCTGGGCCATGCCTCAATCAGAACTCGGCCGACGGCCACGGCGGCTTGCCCAGCCCGTCGCGGGAACAGCCACATCAACACCGCCGTACTCAGCACGCCCGCCGCAACCAAATACAACAGCCAGCGCTGGAAAGCCTGCGTCGCCATCGCTATCCACACCGAGTGCAGCCACAGTTTCATACCAGCATCCTGGCGTAGACCCGACTGCATCCGGGCGCGCCTTGCGTACCCATAGGACGCCTTTTTGGCGTAGCGACAGCAGCGGAGCGTTTGACCTGCGACAACTACGCCCTAAGCTAAGCCCGTCCATGGGCGGAGGGGTCTGCTGCTCAGGAGCTGTAACTCACTCCGGCTGGTTGCGCGGCGCGACTGACATACCACCCCGAAGCGCAAGCGGTGCACGCTGAAACCGATCTCAGCGCACACCGTGGGCCTATGGGCCGTGTCCGAGGGGCGACACGAACCAATGCCCCACCACCGCTGACCATCAGCAAGACGTTAAAGCTGATGCAAGTGTAGGCGCCCTGGTGACCTCTTCGAAAGCGCACAGGACACTGCACCGACTCTCAGGCTGCGAGAAGGAAAGATTGCAGGTCGCGGTGGGTGCCCCTTCGCCGCGCTTGGGCATCGTTCGACGGCATCCAGTGCCGACGGTTGCCCCCAGCGCGGCCTCGGTCGCGGCGGGCAGCGTCCGATCGACTGGCACGATGTTGCTCTCGCGAGGCGTCTGGCTCGGCCGCTGTAGTCGAAGATTTGTGCCGGACACCTGATGGGGTAGCCGCGGCTGGGTGCCGTTAGCTGTGTGGATAACTGCGGCGTTCGCCGAGGGTCGCGTACTTGAGGCGGTGGCCGCAAAAGGGGGTCGGGAGGAATGCCCGCTTGGGTGTCGTGAGCCGGGACAAGTGTCATGTACGCGAGCGACTGAGCTTCTGCAGGTGGTTACGCATCATTGACAGATCGCTGAGGTGCATACGCACCAGCCAGGGATCTTTGTCGCCATACCGGTAGGGCTCGTAGCGGAACACCCGCTCGCTGGGCCGAACCGGGCTTCTACGCAGCTGCTTGGTGGCCTTGAGGTCCATCGTCACATCGAGCCACCAACGACGACCCGACCGGTATGGACTGGATGCGGCGTGGGCCAAGCCCGAGGCTCGGCGGAATGTGCGCTCGAAGACCCACAGCTCGTCGCCCTCACCGACGGGGTCCCGGCTGTCAAGACCGACGCTCATGGTTCCGTAGCGGATGAACAGGTCCAGGCTTACCTCCTCGCCGTCGAAGAGGTCTGTGTCATTGTGATCGATCACCAGCCACCACACCGGCTCAGCCTGCCGACAACAGGTATTCCCGTCAACAAGTCCGAGGTCGAATGCATCTGCTCCTACGGGACGTCTCGTAACTGGGTGAAGGCGTTGCCCGGGCCGGGCGGGTGGTCAGCCGGCGAGGATGATGTTGTGGAGGTTGGCGATGCCGGAAGCGGCGGGGCAGCCCACCCGACTACGGCAGAGGTATAGCAAAGTGGACCTGTGGCCAGTATCGAGGACCTTCTGCAACGACGTACCGACCTGTCGACCTTCTTGATCCACCTAACCCGTGACACTCTCGGTAATGTCGGGCCCAGTGCCCGGGAGAACCTGCTGACGATGATCGGGGACGGATACATCGAGGCCTGCTCACCGTTCGGGCCGGCGTCGATGCACGAGCCGAACCTGACGTACGCGGCGACGCAGAAGGTCGTGTGCTTCACCGAGACCCCGCTCGAGCACACCTGGATGATGCTGGAGGACATCGACAAGCGCGACGTGCACTTCCAGCCCTACGGCCTGGCCGTCACTAAGACCACTGCTCGCAGGGCCGGCTGCAACCCCGTTTGGTACTCCGACATCACGCCCGGCCGCGACTGGCCGATCGACGCGGTGAACGCCATGGTCAACGACGCCGTACGCCGAGCCACCACCGGCCGGACCGTCGACCGCGACAAGTTGAGCGAGGAGCCCATCTTCAAGCTCACCCCGTTCTTCGAGCAGATGGGCCCGACCAAGTACAGCCGCAAAGAGTTCTGGTGGGAGCGAGAGTGGCGCCGCATCGGCGACTTCCCCCTGTACCCCCGCAGGACCGTCGCGGTCCTGGCACCCGCCCATAACCATGAGCACCTTCGAAAGGAGCTCACCGAAATCAACGAGGGGTGGGGTGCGCGGCCGATCCTTGACCCCCATTGGGGCCTTGAGCGGATGATCGCGGCGATCGCGCAGATCAGCGACGAGCACATCGGTCCGTTCCCTGACGCTGGCTGACACGGCGCGCCGGCGTTCTGGTGGCATGCTTCGTGGCCTGCGCGGTACCTCGTAGACTACCGGCGGCGGTCACGCCCGCCCGTCTCCAAGCCGCTGGCGCCCACGCTGCTGGTGATCGAGGACAAGCCGTCACCGACGCAGCGTGAACTCCACAGCAAACCCTTCCTCGCGAGGGGCGTGGGCCTTCACAGAAGGAAACATCATGGGCAAGCGCAACCGCGCACGCACCCGAACCATCCGCGCCGAGATGGCGCAGACCGGGCAGAACTACACCCGCGCCGCCGCCACAGCAGCTGAGTCACCGCTGGACGGCGGCGGGGTACGCAGCAGCGGCGATGCCGCCGTCGAGCACGTCAAGCGCCTGCTGCGGGCGCAACTGGCCATCGACGACGCCCGCTACGAACGCCTGGAGGAGCTCGAGCAGACGGGGTGTCGCATCGTCGATGGCGGGCAGGTCGGCGTCGACGGGTGGAACATTCTGGACTGGCGCACCGACGAGGTGATCGCCGAAGGCGACGACGGGTGGGAGGGCTACACAGCCGCCACGAAGCGGCTGTGCCCCGACGGCCGGTGGGTTCACGTCGACAGCGTCACCGACGACCTGCCGCTGCCGGAGGTAAGCACCCCGGGGGTACCGCCCTCGCTAGCGAAGGCGCTCGACGATTGGATTAGCCAGAACAGCACATCTGTTGAGGAGATCGCGCAGTTCATCGGCTGGTCCGTCGAGAAGGTCCGCGAGCACCAGTAACGCCGCCTCGGCGTCAGAACGGCGCAGGCACACCCGCTCTCATCGACTGGCTCGCTGTCCACGAGTCAGTTCGACCGGTCGATGAGAGCGGCCCAATCCTCATCTTCGGGCCACTTCGCCAAGGCGGGCACCGGCGTCGCCGGTAGTCATTCCGGCGGTGGCTGCTCAGTCAGGCGATCCCGGCGCTCGGTGGCCTGCTCGCGCATCTCGGCGGCGAGGCAGCAGCTCGACGTCCGTCGGGCTGTAGCCCATGCGGTCAAGGCCGGTCCGGTCGCTGATCTCCACCGTGCCCCGGTCATAGTGGAATGGGCCCTGGTGCCGGGTCGACGCCGGCTTTCAAGATGTCCAGCAGTTGGTGCGGAAGCGCGAAAGGCACCTGCGGTTCGGCGACGAACGCGGCAGGTTCCACATCACGGGTCACCAGGATCGGCACCACGCGCCACCTTGCCCGGTCGGGACCGCCGACCAGCACGGCGACGCCGCGCGCGGCCTCGCGGATCTGTGCGGCCTTGGCGAGCAGCCGCGGCACATACGGCTTCGGACCGCGGTAAAACTTACGAACGTGGTTCCGGAGAGTTTCCGTGCTGAACGCCGCGATTGGGTCCTTGACCTCGCCAACCCACAGTCTGCCTGTGGCCGGATCGGCGACCACCAAGTCCACCTCCCCGAGCGGTTCCGGGATGCCAGCACCCTTGAGCTCGGCCACCTCGACATGGGTGCGGCATGGCAACCCCGTCGCGGCGACGACGCCGTGGACGAGCTCCTCGAGCTGGGCGTTCAACTCCTGCCGATAGGCGCTCATCATGTCGGCGACGCCGGGCGGAAGGTCACGGTGGGCGAACGGCAGCCGTGACCGGTGCAGGTAACCGTCGAACAGACGCTGTGTGTCGAGCAACCGCCACGGCATGATCCACAACTGGCCTTCGGCGTCGACGAGCGGGCGCAAAGCGAGGCGATGCACCCGCCGCTCGATGTCGAGAAATCGCAGCGGGCCCGCCTCGCGCAGGTGGTCACCGGACAGGGTGAGCAGGTCGACGGCTGCCTCAATCTGCGCCACGCTGAGCTCGGACCATTGCGCGGCGGCATCGACGAGTTCGGCACGGCTTACCGCGTGTACGCCGGAAGCGTCGGTGGCCCAGTCGACGGCCACGCCGAGGACGGCACGTATCCCGTCGAGACCCGTGCCCCAGTGATCGCGGAGTCGATCATCGACCCGTTGCAGTTTGACCGGCAGCCGTCCGTGTATTGGGGTAAAGGATCCCTGGTACCGATGTCCCGGTGGTGAGTTTCTGAGGAGGCCGGGGTCGTCGTCCTGATGGTCGTCGGCGGCGCCAGCCGGCTGACTGCCGGCCGGGATGAGACGGGCCGCGCGGCGGTGGTCGGTGTAGGCGGCGAGGTCGATTTCGACGCGCTCGACATCGTCATGGTCGGACCGATCCGGTTCGACCGCGAACATGCCGCGGCTAATGGTAAGGCGCAGGCCATGCAGCCGGTCGGTGTAGCCGCGGGCCACGGCTGCCGTGACCGCCAGCCGGTGCGCCAGCGCGGTGATCTCGGCGACATCGAGCTCGTCGGCGACGGCGCTGCCTACGGGTGGTTCGGCGAGAAGGGACTCGAGGAGGGTCTCCAAGGCGTGGGTCTGCTGGTACTGATCGTCGGTGAGGGCGATCTCGTGCCAGTTGTGCGCCCAGGGCCCGGTGAGGGCTACGGCAAGTTGCTGGGCGCTACGGTAGGCGGTGGCGTGGGCGTCGTTGACCCGGGCGGCGACGGCCAACGTCACCGTGCGATCGAACTGGCACGTTAGGTCGTGCAGCGATTCCTGAACGGCCGGCAGGATGAATTCTTCGCACATCCGCAGTGCGTCCGGGCCGAGAAAGACGCCGTCGGGGGTTCGGCGGGTCAGGATGGCGGTGACGGCTCTCCGAGTGGCGCGGGCGTGTACCGCCGCCGATCGCGGGAGGCCGTCGTTGCGCGCTACCAGTGGAAGTGCCTCCACCTGTCGGTGCACGGTCATGAAGGGCGCCGCCGCCCGCCACGCCATTCGGAATGCTGACGGTGCGAACCCGCTTGCTTCGTCGCCGGTGGCCAGCGCGGTGAGCCCGCGTTCCAGCCCTTCGCCAATGAGCGCATACGCAGATGCCGGGTTGTCGGCGAGCATGATGAAAAGCCCTGCTGCCATGACCAGAGCGATCTGCCTCAAGTTCGGGTCGACCCGCACGAAGGCGAGAGCGCCGTCGGTGTGCTCGAATGACGTGTCCGGGAGCCAGACCAGGACCAGCCGCAGTGTTCGCCCGGTTTCGTCGCCCACGTGTTTACTGATGGCCGGCTTGCGTAGGTGTAGGCGCAGGCTGTCGGCGAATCCCACGATCGTGTCGGGATGGGTGTGCAGCGTGGCGGCGTCATTGAGGTCGACTTCGAGAACGACAGGCGGGTTGACGTTGACCAACATCGCCGGGCT
Source organism: Micromonospora noduli (assembly GCF_003264475.1). Lineage (NCBI taxonomy): Bacteria > Bacillati > Actinomycetota > Actinomycetes > Micromonosporales > Micromonosporaceae > Micromonospora > Micromonospora noduli. The sequence continues at coordinate 17,954 of NZ_PYAC01000010.1, forward strand.
GTCCGGCTTGTAGAACAGGTCGGCGCCATCACCGTGGTCACCACGCGCGAGGGGCCAGTCGATGTGCTCCGCGCTGATGCCGGCCCCGGCCAGCACGGCGTCGACGCCCTCCCACGACGCCGCCCTCTGCCACGTCTCGTCCGTTGTCGCCGGTGCAACGGCCAAACCCTGCCGCGATGCCCCCACCGTGACCGGTCCGATCGAGCCGTGCTCCTTCCACGCTCGCCAGACGTCGAAGATGTCAACGAACGCGACATCGGTATAGCCGGGGTGGAACACGAGGTCTTCGAGGAAGCAGACCACGGTGGTGAGGTCGCCACCGCACTCGGCGAGCATCTCGGCGAGTTCCTCAACGTGGAGGACGACGGCTTCGCCGACCATCTGCGCCACGACGTTCGCCGGCCCTCCGTAGACGATGACCTTCGCAACAGGCCTTTCTCCGGTTACGGAGCGACCACTAGGGCCTTGGGCGATGTTGTGCGTCGTGGCAGTGTCGAGCGACAGCAGTTTCTCGCCCCAGGCGATCCCTCCTTGCAACCCAGCACCACTCACGCCGCTGACCACCGCGATGCGGAACCGCGGGCCCTCAATGACTGGTCGGACGGGTGCTGGTTCGGGCGTCTGGCCACCGCGGCTCACCAGTCGCCGCGAGAGCAGGTCTACGGTGTGCGACCACGTGCGCGCGTGCAACTGCACTGCGGCGTCGCCGGCGTCGCCAACCATCTCCGCGAGATACCGGGTGGCGGCGACCGCTGCGCTCAGCGCCAAGCAGGCCGGCACCCCGACGTGCCGATGCTCAGCGGACACTTGCAGGACTGGCCCGAGCGTTGCCTCGTCGGCAATGTGGCGCATACTCAGATGCTGCCTGTCGCGGGTCAGCCAGGTCAGCGCCCGTCGGGCGGCCGCAGGCTTACTGCACTGGTCAATCCATCCAAACGGCTCGGCGTCGACCAGCCGCAGGACTGCCGACACGTCAGCGTCACCGACACGAGGCGCAGCAGCGCTAGCCTCCGGGCCTGCCTGCCAGGCTGGCGCGAGCTCCTCGATGATGTGGTCGCCATGCGCGAGGCAGACCTCAAGGACGTCACTGAGGGAAAATCCCATGCGAGCCGTTACGGTCTCGTCCACCGCTCGGGCGGTCTGTTCGAGCTGGCGAAGCAGCACCACGGGATGGTCAAAATCGCCGGGGTGAACTCGCCAGCGGCGGCTTCCAAGAGTAAAACCAACCAAGCGGCGAGGATCGTTGGGCGTCCGGGACGTCTCTGGCACGCGGATCGGTGCAGCGCGCAACGCACTCTCGACCAAGCGGACCAGGTCCGCGGGCTGGGCATCGATACCGCCGGCCGGCGGCCGCCGCAGTGCTCGTCCCCATAGCAACGTCAGGTGGTACTCCCAGGGGCGACATGACGGGGAGTCGAGTGCCGCGGCGATCAGTACGAGGATGGACTTGCCCGCGAAGGACGCAAGCGCCCGATCGATCAGGGCCCATCGCGGCTGAGTCCCAGTGTCGTTACGGGCGCCGGTGGGCTGGTAGCGAGTGACGTGCACGGCGCCTATCCTGCGTGATCACGGCCCTCGCGGACCAGCTAGTTCCTCCGCGCCCAGCATTTTTGTGCGGTGGCCTGACATCGCGGGCGCGGTGTGGCCATGGCGACCAAGGTGTCCACATGCGCGCTGCTGATGCTACTGCCGGCATCGCCCGCAGGTGGCGCTGCTGAGCATGTTCCGGGTGCTCTGACCGCGGAACCGAGTCCGCACCACCTCCGGGCGATGATCGCCATCGCGTGCAGCTGCCGCTGGGCCGTGGCGCTGGCTTCCACGGCGGCCCGGCGGACTATCAAGCGCATCTGCAGTGCCGCGCGTCCGGAATCAGTCTTGGGCTGGGCAGCCGGGGGCGGGCCAGGGCGTCGCGGGCAGCGCGTTCGGCGTATCGGATCAGACTTCGCCCCGCCGTAACGGGCCGGTCGCAGCGGTCGGTCCAGCTCGACGACCAGCTCACCGACGTCGGCCAGGTGCCGGGCTAGGCCGGCGCCATAGCCGCCGGAGCCCTCCAACGCCCACGCCCGCAACCCGAGTGTTGTCCGGCCAGGGCCACCAGCTCGGCGTAGCCGCCCGGATCAACGCTCACCGTGGCCCTGGCCACGACCCCGCCACTGAATTCCCCCCGCTTTCGCAGAGTGCGGCCGGGTGAGGTGTGGGCCGGTAGCCTCATGCGATGTCGAGCAGCGAGGCGTCGGGCGGGCGGTCGGTGGCGACGGCGTTCATCACGGGCGGTGGCGGCTTCGCTTTCGAAGACCATGTTGGTGCGTGGCTCGCCGCTGCTATGGCCGCTGGCGAGATGCCGCTGGGCGCCGGGGTGGCGGTCCCGGTAGAGGTACGGTTCCAGGGCAGCGCGTCGGGCTTCTTCCTCGACGATATGGTCGTCACCGGTGACGCAGCCCGCAGGCCGCGGTGGTCGGCGTCGGTGAAGTCCTTCGACATGTTGACCGGAGCCAAGCTGCACACGGAGTTCGTGCAGGCCGCCTGGTGCGACATCCTGGCCGACAGGTTCCAGTCCGCTGCAGACCGGGTCGGCCTGGTGTCAGGGTCAGCGGCGCAGGGCACCTGGGTCGAGCTCGGGGAGTTGATCCAGGAGGCCGCCGCCGACCAGGCTGGCATCGCCTCGCGGATCGGCGTGCCTGGCGCGTTCAACGAGGCGAAGCGCTCGCTGTGGGGCTCGGCGAAGTGCCCGACCGAGCTCGCCGAGCAGCACGGGGTCAACGTGGATTCCTCTCCCGCCCGGCTGCTGGCCTTGCTTCTGCCTCTGCGTCTGGATTTCCTCACCCCTACCTCCCAGGCGATCGTGGACGCGATCCGGTGGTGCCGCGCCGCGCTCGTGCCGCAGCAGGCCGGGAGGGTCGTGGATCTGTGGACGGCGCTGCTCGAGATGGTCGCCGAAATGCGGCCCAGAGGCGGGGCAGTCACCTGGCAGCTTCTGGCTGAGCGGCTGGGCGGGCAGTTCGCGTTTCAGCTGCGCCCGGATGTCGCCCCCGACTGGAGCCTTCTCACCGCGCACACCGCCAGCATGACGGCCCGGGTCCGGGATCGGCTCGGCGACGACGTGGTCCTGGCCCGTGAGGACGTGACCGCCGTGCTCGCCAACGCCGGGGTGGTCAGCGTGCTGTCCGGGCCGTCGGGCTGCGGCAAGACCGTGGCCGCCAAGAGGTGGCTGGCCGCCCTGGACACGCACCATGCGGTGTGGCTGTCGGCCGCGGACCTCGAGGCCGGCGTCGGCGCGCGTCTCAGGCTGACCTGGGGCCTGGAGGAGGTCCTGACACTTGCCCCCGGAGAGGTCCGCCTCGTCGTCGACGGCCTCGACCGGGTCTACACCGACGAGCCGTTCGCCGCGACGGCCGCCCTGGCACGCCTCGCCGCCGCCACCGGCGGCCGGATCCGATTGTTGATCACGTCGCAGCAAGCGGAGTTCCCCCGAGTGTCGGAGCACTTGGTGCAGGCCAACGGCCCGCAGGCCACCCCGCTCGTGATGGGTGACCTGTCTGACGCCGACGTCAATCTGGTGTTGCGCGGGCACCCAGACCTGGCCGCGGTGGTCGTCGCCGGTGGGCTCCGTGGCGTCCTTCGACGCCCGAAGGTCCTCGACCTGGTGCTGCGGATGCCCGGGGCTACGGTTGCCGCTATCCGTGACGAGCCGTCGATCGCTGGCTTGTGGTGGCAGCGGCTGGCCGGCGCAGGCCCGAACGGCGCCACCCGCCAGACGATGCTGCGGCGGATCGCCGTCGAGCAGGCCGACCGCCTGCGGGCCCACACTCCCCTGGACGACCTCCCGGTCGACGCCGTTGGGCTCGTCGACCAACTGCGCGTCGACGGGATCCTCTCGGAGGTCGACGGCCGGGTCTCCTTCACTCACGACCTGTTCGACGACTGGACGCTGTTGCATTACCTGCGCTCCCGTGACGACGTCATCGGCGTGATCGCGGAGAAGGCGGCGCTGCCGTCGTGGCACCGAGCGATCCGCCTGTATGCCGCCGGCGTGCTCCGCGAGCACGGTGTCGACCGGTGGGAGGCCGACCGGTCTGCGCTGGACGCCGCCGACCAGCCGCTCGTGGCGGACTTGTACCTCGACGCGGTGTTCTACGCCCACGACGCCGACCGGCTTCTGGGCGAGCTGTGGTCGCGCCTCGCCGCCGACAGCGCTCTGTTGGCACGGCTGCTGCGCAGGTTCAGGTTCTCCGCGACCGTGCCGGACTGCGGTTGGATCACCGTGCTCGCCGACACACCGGACGTGGCGGTGTACGCCGCCGCGCAGTCGCGGCTGCCGGTATGGCCGCTGTGGCTTCCGGTCCTGCGCGTCCTGGCGGCGGAGCATGAGACCGCGGTCGCCTCGGTCGCCCCGGAGGTCGCCGCGATCGCCGACCTGTGGCTGCGACACGCTCCCGACACGTGGCCGGCCCGCGATCAGGCTGCTGTGATCGGCCTGGCGGTCGGACGGCACATCGTCGCGCACATCGACGGCGGAGGCTTTTTCAACGACACAGTCGAGCCGGTGCTGTGGCGGTGCGTCATCGCCGCCGGCGCGGTCGAACCCGACGCCGTCGCCACCTTCCTCGACACGCTGCTGCCCCCTGTTGACAGCCAGCTCGAGCACAGCGGCCAGGTCGGGGGCCGCCAGCGTCGCGGCCAGACGAGACTCCGTGCAGCCTTGCTGGACGTCGACACCGTGATGCCGTTGCTGCCGGCGTCCGCGCAGCTGGCCCGGGACCTGGTGCTGCGAGCAGCCGTCGACTCCGACCATCACGGCCGCCAGTACTCGCACCACCGGCTGCGTGACGGCCTCGGCATCGCCAGCGCCCCGCGCTCCTTCGATCCGATCCCCGAGTGCGGGCCGTTCCGCGCGATGCTCGTCAACGCCGAACCGCAAGGCGTCGAAGTGGTGCTCGCCCTCGTCGAGCACTCGACCACCCATTGGAGACGCACCCGCAACACCCCGATGTCAGGCGGCCAGGAACCCACGCATGAGCGACCGGCATTCGAGCTGCTCATCGACGGCGCACCCGTCGCGCTGATCGGTGACGCCACCGTCCTGGCCTGGAGCCACGGTGGCCACCGGGTACCGGACATACTGGCGGCGGCGATGATGGCCCTGGAGGCCCACCTCTACAAAGCCCTCGACGCCGGCCGCGACATCACCACGCTCCTCGCCCAGCTCACCGGCAGCCGATCGGTCGCGACGTGGGGGCTGCTCGCCGACATCGCCCGCCACACTCCTGCACTGCTGGAAGGCCCGCTTGCGCCCCTGGTCACCAGCGCCGACCTGCTCGACGACGACCGGATGAGCGTGCAGATGCGCTCCTTCAGTGTGCTCCCGCTCGTCATGGATCCCACTCGAGCGCTGCGAGCCCGCAGTTGGCACACGATGGACCACCGCAAGACCCCGCTCCTGGACTTGGTGCGCCTGGGCGCATTCGTCACCGGCCGGCTCACCGAGCAGCTCACTACCGCCCGAGAGCACTGGGCCGCGACAGACGCGCACCGGTGGCGGGTGATGCTCGCCGCGACCGACATCGCGAACTACCAGGCCGTCCGCGCCACAGACGGAAGGACTTACCTCGAGTACACCCCGCCGGCGGTCCTTGAGGAAGAAGCCCGCGAGATGCGGGACCACCTCGACCGCGATCGCGCCTGGATGGTGTTCGCCCACACCATGCGCCGCAACATCACCGACCATGTCCGCCCCAGCGACACCGAGCTCGAGGAGCATTGGGCCAGCGTCCAGCCTCAACTCGACGCTCTCGCCCCGGACGCTGAGTCGCCGAGCTCGATCAGCGCGGTGGATGACCTGCGATGCGGGTACGCGGCATGGCTGGTGCTGTGCGCCCGCGACTGGCTGCGGAACCACCCCGACCGTGAGACGTGGTGCAAGACCGTGCTGCTGCGCCCCCTCACCGACCCGGCCGCCACGTGGTCCCACGCATACCCCGACAGCCCCTCCGACGATGAATGGGACGTCTTCTGCGCCGAAGCGCTCACCGCCCTGTGGGCCGAGACCCCCGACGACGTCACCGTGCGCGCCGCCATCGCACGGCTGCTGCTCGTTGCGCGTCGCCTCACCCTCACCACCGTGATGCGACTCGCCGCCGCACACCCCCACCTCGCCGGCGACCTGCGCCGGCTCGAGCACCTGACGCTGCACCGGGCGCGGCTGTCGATGTGGGACCACGACATCGACCCACACTTCGAGGAAGTCGACGACTTCGACTTCGACACCGACATCGACCCGGAGGAAGCCGATGGACTCGATGTGAACCAGGAGGACGACGAGCCCGGTCATGGCCCGATCGACGACCTCCCGGAGCTGGCGGCGGCCGTCGAGGCCGCAGTCGACGCCTTCGCCAACGGCAGCCTGCCCGCCGAGGTTCCCCGGCTGGCGGACTGGCTCGCCACTACCCTCGCGACCAGATTCCCCGACGCCCGTGACGACCGCTCCCGCATATTGCGCACCCTCGACCTCGGCTACCTAGTCGCCTCCCGCCCGCACTTCACAGCCCTTGCTGCTGCGGCGGATACGCTCACGCGAGCCCGGGCGGTCGAGTTCGCCGCCGACCTCGCGACGTTCCTCGCCTCCGGGCTGACCCCGGCCAGGACCGCCAATCGTTCCCCCCGCTACCCCAACGACGAGGAACGTGGCGCTCTCGAGCTACTCGCTGACATCACGATCAGCGCCAACGCCACACAGGCCCGGACGATCTGGGAGCCGATCCTCACCCTCGGTGCCACCGCCTCCTCCTGGGTGGGCAACTACCTCAGCCAGGTCTGGAAAATCGCCTGTGCGAAGGACCCGTTGCCAGCAGCCTTCCCCACCCTAGTCGCAGACATGCTCGACTTCGCCACCACCGCCAGCAACTGGCAAGGCCACTCCGGCAGGGGCGTCTTGGCGCTCGCCGTCGCCGGCCTCGGTGAGTGGGGGCACTCGCCGGTCAGCGAGCAGCAGACAGCCGCCATCCGCGCAGCCGATCCGGCGTGGTCGACGTGGTTCGGCGCGCACATGGGCCAAGATGACTTCGCCTACGCGGCCGTCCGCTTCTTCCAGGAACCGGCCGCGGCAGCGTTCGTCCCCGACGCCGTCGGCTGGCTCGCCGCCCGCGAACGTTCCTCCGACCCCACCAATGAGCGGGTCGATACCGCAGTCACCGAGTTCCTGGTCACCATCTCCACTCGCACCCCGAACCCGCTGCGCGGCTCCGGCCCCACCGCAGACAACGGCCGGCAAGTCCTCGCCCGCCTCCACGGTCGAGGCAACGCCGTGGCCGGCCAGCTCCTCAGCAGCTTGACCTGACCGCATCCCACCACCGGCCAGCTACATTGACGTTTCTCCAGGCAACGGCGGTGGTGGCGGCGGAATCCGTCGACCACCCGCACCCGCTGACCCGCCGCAGGCGGTTCTTCGGGCGGCCGCGAGTCTGGCGCGTCGCAGCGAACCGCAGGTCAAGACCAAGGCGTTTCTCCTCGCCGACGGGGCGATCGTGGGCGATCCCGACTTCTCGGCGGAGCCAGATGGTCGGTTGCGCAGCCGGCAGATCAGGGTGGGCAGGCTTCCCGCCGCGGGGGTGGGACTCAAGCCGCCGCTGACTCAGGCCATCGTGATGGACCACGCCGAGGCGCAGGCCGCCGCCGAGCTGCGCCGTCCCGGCAGCCCATCAGAGGTCACGCTCGTGCTCAATCACACCCCCTGCGACGACCCGATCAGACCCCTGGTCTGCGAAAAGATCCTTGCCACGATCTTGCCGCAAGGAACACGCCTGACGGTGTTCCTCACCGACGGCGACCGCACGTGGCTCCATAAGCTGTACGTCGGAACAGGCGAAGGGATCCGGCGATGAGCATCGACATCACCTGGGGACGCGGCGACGGCGCCGCATCGGTCAGCACGGTTGCCGAACTCGACGACGCACTGGACACGATCAGTCACGCCCACGCTGAGCAGCTGCCTTGCTGCGTTACCCTCATCGCTCCTAGCGGAGGCGAGTTCCCTGTCATGCTCGACATCTGCGTCGGGCACGCTGAACGGTCGTTCGTCTATCAAGTCGCCGTTGACGGCAGCAGCGCTTGGGGATACCAGCCAGACCTTGAACCAGGCCCCACGTTCACCTTCGACTACGCCGGCACGCCCACCGACGCCTGGCCCGAACGTACCCGCGTCACCAACGCGACCGCCCGGCAAGCCGCACGACAGTTCCTCACCAACGACGGGCAACGACCCCAGGCGCTGGCCTGGGAGATTGTCGAATAGCTCGAGCGTGGACGGCTCACGAGGCAAGTGCCGCAGCCGGGGTAGGGCGCGGCTCGCAGGGGCCTCGCCGCGTGCGGTGACCCCGGAGCCGCCTCACCCGGAGCACCGCACGCGGCTCCCCATCCCTTACTCGGTTGTAGGTGAGACGGCGCAGTTCGTCTGCGACCACCGCTCGGCGTGATCTGTCAGACGGGCCAGCGGATGGGGTTGGCCGGTCATGGCCGACAGCGCGTTGGCCACGTCGTGCAGATCCGCCTTGATGTAGGTGGTGGTGGAGGATCCGGGGCTGTCGGTGTGTCCGGCGTAGGCGCGGGCAATGCCGTAGCCGAAGTGTCGTTCCACCCAGGTCAGGGTGGTATGGCGCAGCCAGTGGGTCGAGATGCCGTGCACGGCTACCCAGGGCAGGCGCTCCCCTAAGCGTTGCCACATGTGGTCGTAGCGGCGGCTGGTGATCGGTTGGCCGTTGCGCGCGCGCAGGAGCGGATCGGTCGGTAGGACCGCGCCGCGAGCGTCGGCGTGCTCTCGCAGGTGTCCGGCGAGGTCGAGGGTGATGGGCTGCCAGCGGATGGTGGATTCTTTCTCGGTGAGGCGGACGAGTCCGTTGGTGGTGTCGAGGTCGATCAGCCGTAGGGCCAGGGCGCCGCCGCGGCGGCACGCGGTCTCGGTGTGCAGTCGCAGGAGCAGCGCGTCGAGGATGACGTCGTTTCCGCTGGTGCGCGCCATCGCGTTGATCTCCTCGAGCTCGTGTGCGGTCAACGCGCGGCGGGTGCCGGGTAAGCGTCGTGGTTTAGCGACTCGGTGCGCGGGGCTGGCGGCGGCGTCGATCAGCCCGTCGGCGATGGCACGTCGGTAGAAGGCACGCGCGGCGGCGATGACGTGCTCGCCGGCGTGCCGGCCGTTGCGGCTGTTGCGCCGCGACACTGCGCTGGCGATCATCGCCTGTTTCAGTGCCTCGACGTCGCTGGCGGTGACGGAGTCCAAGGGCCGATCGGGCCACGCGGCGGCCATCCGTTCCCAGTAGGTGCCGTAGGTGCGGCGTGCTCCGGGCCCAGCAGCGGCGACAACATGGGGCAGGTACTCGGCGACCGTCGGCACAACGGACGGCGTCGCGGGGTGCGATTGCAGATCGGTCACCGTGACGCCCAGGTGAGCCAAAACCTGGTGAGCGGCCGCGATGGCGGCGGGGTCAGCGGTCATTGTCGCCTCCCGCCAGGTGAGTGTGCAGGTCGGCAAGCAGGCGTACGACGGTGCTGACGGGATGCACGACGAGCAGGTCGTGCGCAACGATGGCGGCGAGCAGCACTGGTTGACCGGGCTCAATGCGGCACATGTGCCGGGCATTCGCCGGCAAGGGTAGGTCACCTCGACTGCCCACCTGGTGGAGGCCGTCATTGGCCGAGCAGATGATGATCATGCCGTGACGCGTCTCAATGTCGAGGCGGTGGTACGGGGACCAGCCCAGCGCGCGCAGAAGTTGCTGCACGCTCACCCGGCCACAGCGTGCCGGAAGAGCCATCCACAGCAACAGGGCCGCGTCCGTGATCGCCGACGGCGAGACTCGGGCAGGTAGAGCGGGCATCGGCATCGGGCTTGGACCCGGACGCGCGGGCAGGGCATCAGGTACGAGTGGACCGACGAGGTGTTCCTTCGGTCTGATAGGTGATGTCATGACCGAACAATCACATTCAGGCAGTACGTGACGAGGCGCGATCCGGTCGGCCGCCTCCTACCGGCCCTTCACCGGCCTTCGCCGAGATCAAGAGCACGCGCGATAGCAGATGAACCCTGTCGGCTACGGCTGAACGGCTCAGGTAGGTATGGATGAACGAGATCCGGTTACTGCGCAAGTCTCAGGCGCAGCCGATGTGCTTCGTTGCCGCGAGACGGTCGGGGCAACCTCGGCTGCCGCGACCGTTTCCGCTCCTCGCCGCTAAGAGCGCTGGACCACCAAGAGCTCATCACGGGCACGCGTTGCCGCTACGTACACCAATGACCGGGCCCGCAGCTCGGCTTCGTGCCGCTCGATGGCATCCAGACCCTTGAGCCTGACCTTCTCGGCAGCCGATTGGGGCCCCCCATCGGCGAGCACAACCTTGGCGAACTCCATTCCCTTGGCCCTGTGCATGGTCATCACCAGCACCCGGCCTTCCCCCGGGCGGTCGCGGTCGACTGCTCGTGCGGGCACGCCGCGCTCGTTGAGCGCGTTGACGACCCGTTCTCGCTGGAACTTGTCGGCTACGAGCACCGCGATCGTCTCGGGTGTCGCCCCACCATCGCACCACGAGCGGATGCGATCAGCGATGGTGTCGAGTTCGGCGACGAGCGACTCGACCGCTTCCACCGCTGGTGCCGGCCCCGATCGCGCCGAACGATATCCGGTAACCTCCGCCTGCTCTTCGAGGTCGACGTAGTCGCCGCCATCGAGCATGGCCATTGCGTAGCGCAGGTTCTGCGCGGTGGTGCGGTAGTTGAGACTGAGCCTCTGCGACCGGCCGACGATCTTGATGCTGTACCGGCCCAGCACGGTACGGCTGCCGTAGATGCGTTGGTGGGAGTCCTCGGCGATGAACAGGTCGTCGTCGCCCTCGGCGACCAGGGCGCGCAGCATCTGCCAGTGCGTCGGCGACAGGTCCTGACCTTCGTCGACGAGCACGTGGTCGGCCTCGCCGCCGCTGCCTGTCAAATGGGCGGCAGCGACAGCGGCTGCCTCGGCGAAGTCGAGCGTGCCGTCGATGCGACAATGCGCCCGGTAGGCGGCGATCAACGCCCAGACGCTGTCCCGCTTGGCGCGGTCGAGGGCGACCCCGCGGCCGGGCCGGCGTACTCGGCGGTACTCGTTCTCGTTCTTGACCTTGTTGGGCAGGACGATCTGCGCGTATTCGGCGCTGAGGAAGGTCTCGTTGACGATCTCCGGGGGCAGCGGGGTTGCCGATGCTTCGATGACGTCGCGCCACCGGCCGGTCGGAGTCCGGCCGGTCGGGGCGTATCGGGCGTCGCCCAGGACGGCTTGGATGGCATCGGCGATGCTGTCACCGGCGGCGCGAATGACAGCGGCGGCCAGCGCGTCGACGCTTGTCACGTACACGCCGGGTGCCGTGAACGCGGTTGCCTGCTGAACCGTCGGGTCCAGTTGGCCGAGACCGTCGCGCAGCGCGTCTGCCAGGTTCGTGGTGAAGGTCGTCAGCACGATCCGTGCGTCCGGGCGTTCGCGGGCCAGCGCTCGAGCCCGGTGCAGGAGTACTACCGTCTTGCCGGTTCCGGCGCCTCCAGAGAGCCGGAAGGGACCCCGGTAGCGACGGACGGCGTAGTGGCGCTGCTCGGGGTGCAGGAACACCCGCCACGAGCCGAAGTCGCCGTTCTCGATGACCCTGCGGAGTTCCTCCTGGCCGTCGATGAAGGCGAATTGCGCCTGGGCGGCGGGTTGCTGGAGCGACCGCAGCAGGTCGGCGTCGTCGTTGCCGGTCTGCTCGGGCGCTTCAAGGTGCAGCCGCTCGACGATGGTGTCGATTGAGTCCTGGGTGGCGAGGTCCACCAAGAGCAGTCCCAGCCAGCCTTCGTGGCGTTGGGCGAGATCCAGGATGGCATCCTCATTTGGCGCGGCCAGTGCCCGGTCGGCGACGTCGGTGGGGACGCCGAGCCGGTCGACGAGATCCGCGCGGGTCCGCCCGAGCTGAACCATAAGCGGCTCCGCCGGAGTTGGGTGGGATTCCGCCGGCCGGGTTGGGGCAGGAGGGTCGGCAGCCGGCGGCGCAGCGGGTTCCGCCTCTTCGATCTGGGGCAGGCCGTTGATCGGGTTGACCTTGAGGCGGACCCGGGCGGCGACGGTGATCGCGTCGTCGTGGGGCCACACGCCGTGGATGACGTAGTGGCACTCCCCCGCACCATCGAGCCGGAACATCACGGCTCGCCAGAACTGGTCGACCCGACCGGTGCGGACACGGGAATCGGCCGCGCCTGCTATCGGTTCGACGTGCAGGCCTGGCGTGGCATCGTCGGCGGAGAGCTTCTGCAGGAAGGACATCGCCTTCGCCTTGACCGAGCCGTCGATCTTGACAGGCCATTTGGTCATGATGATCGTCGGCATCAGTGCTCCCCGCTGTCGGTGGTGCCGGTAAGTGCCGCGACGATGGCATCCGGGTCTGGCGGCACGACGTGCCATCCGGCAGCACTCAGGTCGGCGCGGTCCTCGTTGGGCATGTCGTACAGGTCCACGGCGATGAGCCGCTGCGGCCAGCAGATGTCTATCGGGATGCCCTGCGGTCCTTCCGCGCCGATCAGCGGGGCGTCGAGGCCACCGTGGATGGCGAGGAGTCGGATCAGATCGCGTTCGGTGCCCGGGGCGGCCGACTCGTACGCGGACGCCCAGCTTTGGTCCACGCCGTCGGGCAGCCCGTCGGGGCCAGCGGGTTCCGGCCCGGCCGTCGCGGTGGCGGCAGGGCTGCCCGCCCGGCTGGTGGTGGTGATGACGGTGGGCCAGTCGCGCAGGGACATAACGTTCGACAGCTGCAACCACAGCCGCCAGGCGTCGGCGTGTGCCGCGTCGAGGGCCTGCTCCCGGTCGTCGAGCACGAGCGCGGCGTGCACTGCCGACTTTGTCGGTTCGACGACGACGGCCAGGGCGCCGAACTGCCGTACCAGGACGGTCCGATCGCCGGGTGGCAGCCCCTCGCCGAGCAATGCGGCCCGCCCTACTGAAGCGAGGCTGACGCCGTCGCCGCAGGTGCGGCGGGACTTACCATCGACGAGGAACATCGGCACGGCCCGCGCGACGATCCCCAGGTCCGCGGGCTTGGGCGCGGACACCCAGGCGAGCAGCCAGGAGATCGGGCCGGAACGCAGCCCTTCGTACGCGCTCGGCGCGGCCTGGAACGGCGGCTGTTTGATCAGTTTGGCCACCGTCGCCTCGGCGAACCAACCCGGGGCGGTGCTGGTGTCCTGCTCGGCCGCAGTGAGGTCGGCTGCGGTGACGGCCAGGACGATGCGCCCGGTGTCTCGCAGGATCTGTCGTTTCTCGGCGTCCTCGGCGAGCCGGTTGCGGGTCGCGACGGCGTGGAAGGCGTGGCCGTCGGTGAATACGGCGACGGCCGGCACGGAGGTGTCGTTGGACTCCAGCAGGAAGTCGGGACGGGAGTTCTCGACGTTTACCTGCGGAGTGAGGGTCCACTGCCGGTGGTCGCCGGGCAGGGTGAAACGCAGGGCATTGCCCCAGGGTTTCGGCACCTCGGTGGTGGCCGCCCCGATCGCCTTCAACCGCCGCGCGATGAGTTTGCGGAACCGCTGTTCCAGGTGCGATTCAGGGCTGTCCTGCGGCGGCGTTGTGATGAGCGTCCATGGCGGGCCGTCGGGGGTGTCGGCGTCCTCGCCCAAGGCCAGCAGGTGGGCGAGGTGCCGCTCGGCGGCGGCCCGGGAGGTGCGGCGCAACGCGGCGGGCGGGGTGAACGGCAGCAGGCATCGATGGCAGGCGAGGCGTTCCTCGTGGCGGCACTCGCAGTCGTGCACTCGCTGCCAGGCAAGCGCGAGCAGGCCGCGCAGCTGTTGCGGGTCGGCCAGGTCGGCCAGGTATCCGGTGCCACCGGGAACCACGTCGTGCAGCAGCAGCGCGTCGTGATTGTCGGTGCCGTCGCTCAAGGTGGGGTCGACGACATGCTCGACTCTCAAGTGGTCGGGGTGCCCACCGATCTGTTCACGCAGCCCGAGCAGGACCGCTGCCGCCAGGCTCGGCACGGCGAAGTCGTCGCCGAGGGTGACCGCGTACGGCAGGCGCAGCAGCAACCCCTGGGTGCGCAGGGTGCGGGAGAGCGCGACGGCGACCGTGTTCTCCACGGCCGACCTCCGGTACGGGCACCAGGCGCGGTGTTCGTGCGGGCGGTTGCGGCCGGAGTCGGTGTCGAGCTTGCCGCATCCGCTGCACACCCGGAACAACGCTCCGGTGCGTTCGTCGGCCGAGATGATCCTTGACGTGCCGTGTCCGGGTGCGCCGACGTTCAGCCAGCGCAGGTCCATCGTGCGCAGGTAGGTGCAGCCCAACCCGGTGTTCTCGGCGAACCACTTCGCCGCGACACCGGCCGGGTCGATGTCGGCGGCCGTGATGAGCTGGAAGGGGATGCGGTCGCGCTGATCGCGCCGGTCGGAGATTTTCACTTCGTCACGGCGCACCTCGGCGGAGACGTGGGACAGTTCGACGATGTCAAGACGCTGGCCGGTGTCAGCGATGCCGGTGCTGCCACACCGCGGACATTTGGTGATCTGCTGTTCCCGCCCGGTGGCGGCAATGTCAGCCGCGTAACCACAATCGGGGCAGAACACCCAGGGGCGAATGGATTCACCGTCGATGCCAAGGTCGATCGCGTCGACGGCAATCTCCCAGCCGCGGGCGTAGAAGGTGGCACCTGGTGCGAATTCGCGGATCGCCTGCGCCGAACCGCGCTGGAACTGGGCGCTGTCACTCTCGAACTCGCCGGAGTCGGGGTTGGTCCAGCTGATCCCGACAGCGAGGGTGACAGTGTCGTCGAGCAGCGTGTAGTTGGGCAGCAGGCCGTGTTCCTCCAGCACGCTGATCCAGTATTCGCCGCGCAGGTGCCCGAGTTGCCCGCCGATCAGCTTGCGGGTGGTCTTGGCCGACCGCAGGGCGCGCTTGTCGTCATCGGTGACGGCCGGGGACGCGGCCTTGGCCTCGAGTTCAGGCAACACCTTGTTGATCTCGGTCTGGCGCCGTCTCAGCGTCTCGACGGTCTGCTGCCAGCGCCGGCTGGCCGCGTGTACGTGCCCGGCGAACAGGCTGGTGCCGACTCCGGCCACCGGGTTGACCCAGTCGGTGAGGGCATCGACTGTGGGCGAGGGCAGTGACCCAACGGTGTCGGTGAAGCGGCGTACCGCGTCGGAGCCGCCCGCCTCGGCCACGGTGATGAGTTCACCGAGGAACGAATCCGGGTCGCTGGACCCGATGGCCTGCTGTGCACTGTTCGGGTGGGTGTATCGGTCGTCGCGGGCCATGCCGTCGACGAGGAAGGCCGTGAACTGCCGGCGCAGGATTTCCTCGGCGCTCAGGTAGGTGGCGGGCGGGCGGACCTCACCGTTGATGACCGACAGTGGGTCACCGAGCTTGGGTAGCTGGTCGCCGCGTCCGGTCAGGTAGGCCAGGTTGAGGGCGTTGCCGGTGATGCGCCCGGCCCGCCCCACCCGCTGAAGGTAGGACGCGACGGTACGGGGCAGCGACGAGAGCAGGACCGTGGACAGGTCGCCGATGTCGATGCCCATCTCCAGGGTGGGGGTGGCCACCAGCACGTTGGGCGCGTTCGGCTCGGTCGCCGACCTCTTGAAGCCCTCCTCGTAGCCCAGCCGGGTGGCGTCGTCGAGCAGGCTGGTGTGCTCTCGGGCGACGATTCGGCGCATGTCCGGGGAGGCGTACAGCCGGCGGTAGAAGTTGTCGGCCAGGGCCTCCCGGGTCAGCCGGCCGTGGCAGCGCACCAGCATGCACGGTGCCCCGTCGAGCTGGTCGACGGTGGTGCGGCTGCCCGGCACCAACGCCCGACAGGTGTCGCAAGCCAGCAGGTGGCGCTTGGCGGTCAGGTCGTCGAGTCGGGCCGGTGCGACCACGACGCCGGACGACGGGATCGCGTAGACAGTGGCGCCACTCTGGCTGGTGACCGTGGTGAGGACACCGTCGCGGGCGAGGCGGTCTAGCAGCAACCGGGCGAGCCGTCCGCCGTCGGCCGGGCTGACCGACAGCGCCCGGGAGGTCCACCGCGCATACCAGGACTGGGCCGGGGTGACGGCGTCCAGGTCGCTGTCCCGGACCGGATTGGCGGAGCCGCCGACGCGCGGATAGCTGGGCGCGGGCCGCGTGTTGGGAAAGGCGGGCATGCCATCGCCTCGGGGCCGCCCGCCCCAGATGGACCAGCGGTTCCCGTCCTCCTGACGGAACGTGGTGAACCAGGGATGGTCGATGGCGCCCTGCACCCGCATCCGGTCCAGTACGCCGCGCACCCACCGCACAAGCGCCTCGCCGGTCGGCTCGGCGTTGTCCGCACCGAGTGCATCCTGCCCCGCGAACCCGGTCAGGACGGTTCGGGCCGCGGCGGCCATCCTGTTCGGTGGGCCGGCATCCACCTCGACGGTGGCGGCGCCGGTCAGTTCGAGGGTCCGGCCGGTGCGCGAGTTGAGCCCGAACTCCATGGCCACGTCGAGGGCGAGCCGTTTCCGGACCCGGGACATCACCCGGGCGGGCACACCTCGCAGCGTCTTCGACGTCCAGAACGGGGCGAACGACTCCCGGTCGACGCAGTCGGGGCCGAGTAGGCGATAGCGCTGGAAGTTGTCCTCACCGGTGCGGCGAATCGCGTCCTCGACCAACGCGTCCAGGGTGAGGGTGCCGGGGGCGATCGCGGCGTTGAGCGCGGCCCGAAGGGTCAAGGTGTGCGATCGGGCCTCCACGAAGCCCGCCCGGTGCGCGGCGTCCTGCACCGAGTCGGTGAAAACCAGGGCCTTCTTTTCCTGTACGTCGAGAGCCGCCGACCCGAAGAGGGTGGACAGGGACACCGACAGCAGGGTGGCGATGGCGCTGCCGAGGAACCGGATGCCGTCCGGCTGGGCACAGGACGGGCAGGTGTCGTCGCGCGCGTGCTCGTCGGCGTCCCGACCGACGGTGGTGAGCACCGGCAGGATCCACCCGTCGCGCAGGTCCGAGTCATCGTCGGACGGGGCGGCGGCGAGCAACTCCCGGCCCCGTACCGAGAACCAGGCCAACCCGTCGGGCTGCGCGTTCCCGTCGTAGGCGGCGCTGGCCTCGACCTGCGCGTACAACAGGGCCCGGAAGCGCCCTTCGCGGGTGGCGTGGTTGCGTCGGATGGTTTCGTCGTCGGCGGCCAGGCCGGTGCCGACCGGCGCGAGCGCGACACCCCAACCGGACCGGCCGCAGAACCGGCAGTAGACGGCCGGGAACGACGGCCGGATGTCCTCGGTGTCGCCGCCGGCCACGGGCGGCCCGTCGTCGCCCCAGCGGAACCGGGCGGTGCTGTCGGCGGCACGGTCGATGCGGGTCAGTTCGCGCACCCACAGGTGCACGTCGACGGCGAGCGCGTCCCGTCCGGCGACCGCCCGAATGTGCCCGAGACCCGCCACCACAGCCGATATTGCCTGCGACCAGTCGGTGTCGAAACCGCCTGCCGCGAGGCGGGAGGTGCGCCGATCGGGCTGGCCCGCGATTCTGCGGACCAGGTCGTCGACGCTGACCGCGTCGACGGTCTCGTAGGTGAGTTCCTGCACCAAAGGGTGCGCTTTCGCCAGGGCGAGCAGCAGGTCCGGCCCAGCCGCCGCGAGCCGGTCACGGTCCCCGGACCAGAGCAGACCCAGGATGGTACGGGCGAGGGACGCGCCATCCGGGTCGGCGCCGAGCGCTTCGACGGCCGCGCGTACCTTGTCGGCCCGGAACTCGTCGGCGACGGTGAACCCGGCGGCGGCGGCGACGGTTTCCGCGTCATCGACCCATTCGGCGAGGTCCTTGCGGGTCTCGGTCACCACCGCGTCGGCGGGGAACGGCTCACCGAACACGGTCTCAGCGAAACCGAGCATGGCGCCCGGATCGCCCTTGTCGCCCAGGGTCGCCGACGTCGCCACCGGGGTGATCAGCCCCAGCGGTCGGGACCGGGCAGCCGCGGTGACGGCCGGGTCGTCGGCGCGCCAGTGACTCTTCAGCGCCAAGCCGAGCCGGCGCAGCAGCATGGCCACGTCGGTGCCCTGCGCGCCGTCATACGTGTGGAACTCGTCGAGCACCAGGTAACGCAGGCTGGTCGCGGACTGCTCCCACAGCTTCCGATCCTGGTGGCGCAGCAGCAACTGGTCGAGCATCTTGTAGTTGGTGAGCAGGATGTCGGGCGCGGTGTCCCGGATGATCCCCCGATCGGTGATCAACCCGTCGGCGGTGACCATCGTCCGCGGCCGCCCCTTCTCCCCGGTGTAGAGCGCCGCGGTGATCGACGCCAACTCCGGGTGGCCGGTCAGCAGCCCGGTGAGGCGGCCGGCCTGGTCGTTGGCGAGCGCGTTCATCGGGTACAGGATCAGCGCCTTGATCCCGGTGACGCCCTCCAGCCGAGCCCTGCGCACATGGTCCAGGATCGGATACAGGAACGCCTCGGTCTTGCCCGAGCCGGTGCCGGTGGTGACGAGCGTCGGCTGCGGACGCCGCCCGCCCAGGGAGGTCAGCCGGGCGAACGCGGCGGCCTGATGACCGTACGGGTCCGGGCCCGCGTACCAGTCGAGGTGTTGCCGCCAGCCCTCCTCCGCGGGCCGGAACGGCAACCGCAGGCGCACGTACGGGCCCTTGAACATGCCGGTGACCGGGTCGGACAGGAACGTGTCAAGGCCGTCGCGGGCGTCGGTGTCGGTCAACGCGAACGTCGTCGTCAGATAGTCGACGAGGCTGTCTCGGACGTTTGCCGCCTGAACGGTGGGCAGCAGCTCGGTCACGAACGCTCCCGCAGGCGCTCCGCGAAGACCGCGTACGCCTGGCGCATGTCCGCCTCCCGATCCAGGGTGATGAACGGCAGCTCGTAGGTGTAGGTGTTGCCGGCCTGGTTGGTGGCGGTGCGCTCCTCGGCGGTGATCCGGTCACCCTTCCTACGACACGTGGTGAGCACCGAGTTGGGCACCAGCCGGCCGTTGGCGTCGTAGACGTAGACGTTGCGGTCGTAGCCGCGCAGCACCGCGAACTGGGTTCGGTAGATCGAGCACAATTCGTCGGCGGTCAGGCCGAGAGCAAGCGCGACAAGCGCGTCGGTCTCCACGAGGGCCTGCCGCCGGTCGGCCGCGATCCGCAACGGTGTCTCCGCAGTCCACTCCGGCCCGACCTGCCCGAGCGGAGCACGCCGCTTGTGCTCGAATCCGCCTGCCCAGTCATCTTCGCCGAATGTCGAGGTGAAGGCTTCCGACCAGAGCGGGGCATAGGACTCGACGACGCAGTTGAGCCTGAGTGCACGAAGGGCGAGCGCGTCATAGGTCATACCTTGGTCGGCGACCCACGGCAGCCGGGTGATCGCAGGTGCTCGGATGTCGCCCTTCGGCGCGACCCTCGTCATGAAGTCAGACACAAGCGAGCCGAGGACAGCCTGTAGGACGGCGGTCGGCGACATCGCGCCAGGATCAGCCGCAGAGAAGACACCGTCAACGTGGGCCGCGCCAGGCGGGATGATCGCCGGGATCAGGGTGCGCTCGCCCTGGTTGGCGGCCATGCGACGCCAGGCGATGCGGTAGTGGTCGCGGGCGGGGTCTGGGTAGTCCTCGTCGCCCCAATCGGTGTAGGCGCAGTCGTAGTCGTAGCGGTCGCCTCGGGGTTTATAGGCGGTGGCCGGCATGGCGTCCGCCGTCAGGGCCTCGAAGTCAGTCGTAGTCCAATCCCTGTGATGCATCAAAGTCGGATTCGGTTCTTTATAGAGCGGCGTCGACACGAACAGGTGCGGCCCCTGCAGGATGACGTCGTTCCAAGACTCCGGCGCGCCCCACTCCGACTCGAAATAACCCTTCTTGCGGTCGATGCTCTCATCCCAGCCACGCGAGAAGCGCAGGCCGAGGTCGCCGATTCGTCCGGCGCGGGAGAGCTTTTCGAGGACCGCCGCGCCGGACTGGTTCACCGCATACACCATCCGGGTCTGCCGGACCGGCACCTCGTCGGTCTCCATCGTGGCGTGCCAGGCGCGCAGCGTCTCCTCGGTGACCCTGGTGATCCGCGAGGCGTGCGGGCGCACGTCCCAGCGACCGTCGTCGTCCTTGAGGCCCGGCTCCGGGCCGGAGCCGTCATGCGCCAGCGAACGCACCGCCGTGTCGGGGTGATAGAGCCAGCTCGCCTGGGTGAAGCCCGGCCGGTCGTGTCGTGACCCGTGCACCGTCACACCGAAGTGCTTCTCGTTCTGAATCTCAAAGAGCTTGAGTTCGTTGACGAAGTGCCAGTGGCGGCGGAGGCGCCGATACAGCTCCGAGCGGAGCGATCCTGCCTTCTCGTCGGTGAACAGGGAGTTCAGATGGATCATGCCGGTGGTGCCACGCGGCGAGCCATGCCGCCACATCACCTCCATGAAGCAGCGGTACAGATCCGGCTGGAGGCCTTGCAGGTGCGGGTACTGCCCGACCGAGCCGACGAACGCCGCGATAGACAACACCTCCGCGGTGCCGTCGATCACCAGGTCGGTCATGCCCGGCAGCGCCAGGGTCGCCCTCCGCCTGGCGGCGACCTGCGCCTGACTCGGCTTCAGCGCCAACTGCCACCACGGATCGCCCTCAGCCAGCAGGGCGTTCACGTCAGAGCGGGGTCGCACCCACGGTGGGTTACCGACCTGGAGGTCGAAGCCGCCCCTGGCGAACACCGTGGCGAAGTCCAACTGCCAGTGGAAGAAGCCCTGCCGCGCGGCGATGCGCTCGCACACCACCAGCCACGGGTACTCCCGCAGCACCGTCTCCACAGTCTTGGCGTTGGCGAACCCGATCTCCATCCGCTCGGCCTCGTTGAGCTCGTGCCAGCTCAACCCGGCGGTCAGGGTCGGCCCGGACGCTTTGCGTTTGCGCAGTTCCGGGTTGCGCCCCAGCAGCGCCTGCAACCCCGCCACCCACTGTGCGACGCTCGGCGGGGCGATCACCTCGCCGTTCACGGTGGCCGGCTCGTCGGTAAGCGGCCAGAACCACAGCGCCGTCCACGCGTCCATCGCCCGGCGCAGCCGCCGGTAAGCGCCGTCCTCGTCGGCGAGCGCCGCCTCGATCTCCTCGCGCTGCACCGCCCCGCCGGCCGGTAGCACGCCCGCCTCCCACACCGGGATACGTCGGCGGATCTGCTGCTCGGCGAGGTCCAGCCGGCGGTAGGCGATCTGCCACAGTGACTCGACGCGGTGCGCCAGTTCGGCGTACGCGTCAGTGGTTTGCTTTGTGGGTTTGGTCTTGGTGCTTCCCCGCCAGGTCTTCAGCTTCTTCGCGGCCGCGGGGGCGAGCGCGACGGCCTCCTTGGCGTCGGCGGCCGAACCCCAGCCGTCGGCGGGTAGCAGGAAGTGGTGGATGCCGTCGGTGCCGATCCGGCCGGCGGCCATGTCGTCGACCAACGAGGTCAGCGGCAGCTCCGCCGGCACCGCGCCCAACCACGACTTGTCGGCGACCTGGCTGCGGCGATAGACGGCTCGGCGGGCGCCGATCAGCGAGTTGCCGCGCCGCAGGTGCAGGCCGAACCATGGCGCCGGCAGACCCGGCACCATCGTGTCCAGCCACAGGGTGATCTCGGCGAGTTCGACGGCGGTGGCGTTCAGGTCGACGCCGTAGACGTTGTGTAGGGCGAGGTACGCCTTCACCTCCTGCAGGCGTTTCGGGTAGTCGTCCGGGTCGATGGACTTGCCCTCGCCGGCCAGCTCCTCCTTGCGGCGCTTCAGATATTGCTCGGCGAGCTGCCGCACCGCCTCGATGGCGAACGCACCGGAGCCGAGCGCCGGCTCACAGATCGTCATGCCGAGGATGTCGGCCGCCGGTGTGCGTTCGCCGTTCTGGTCGAGCAGCTCCTCCAGTGCCTGCCCGACGGTGAACTTCGTCAGCACCTCGGGGGTGTAGAAGGACGCCGACTGCTGGCGCTCCCGGCCGGCCAGCCGGAACACGAACGAACCCTGCCGGTGCAGCACCGGCCGCAGTTCGCCGGTCACCGGGTGGGGCAACCGCACGAAGTCCGCAGGGGCGATGCCGGCTGCCCGGTCCACCGGCACCACCCAGGAGCCCTTGCTGCCGTCGCCGGCCTTGGCGACCTCGTACAGGTCCGTCTCGGCGAAGAAACCGGTGTACGACATCAGCCCCTCGTAGACCGCGCCGAGCTGGTTGATGCCCAGCTCCGCGTACGAGATGAAGCCCCGGTCCCGGCCCCGCCGCTCCTTACTCAGCAGCAGGTGGGTGAGGACCTCCTGTAGGGCGGCGTTGCCCAGGCCGACCGCGTCGATGTGCGCGGTCGCGCTGGGCCCGAACAGGTCGGCGCGCAGCGGGTTGAACGTCATCCCCGGGGCGGACAATGCCTCCTCGTCGGCCGGCTCGACGCTCTGGTGGCCCTTGTCGACGAGCCGGAACAGCACGCCAAGCGACTCGTAGAGGTGCGTGCCGGTCCGCCCGCGCGGGGTGGCCAGCTCAACCTGGACGAGTTCCCGCAACCGGTCCAGGCTGTAGCCGCGGTCGTACTCGGGGGCGCCGACCGGCAGTACGCCCAATTCGGGCGATGCCTCGGCATAGAGCAGGAAGAGGATGCGATAGAGAAAACGCAGCGCCTGCTTGGCCAGCGGCTGCGCCTCGGCGGCGGGCAGCGGGTCGAGGCCCTGGGCCCGGCGTCGGACCACCACCTCGTTGGCGATGATCTCGATGGACAGGCGTACGCCGTCGCGGAGGTCCTTCGAGACGCCGACGGTGTGTTTGATCGACTCGTCGAGGACGCCGGTCCACCACAGGTTGCCGTCCGCGTCCGGGGCGATCGACGCGGCGGACAGGCAGGTCAGAGCGCGGTCGATTTCGCCGCCGCGTCTGGTGTCGTTGCGTTCGCAGATCAGTTGCAGGTCGACGGCGAGATAACGACCCTCGGCCCACCGTTCCCGCTCGGCCAGCACCGCCCATCGGCCGGCCAGGATGAGAATCAGATCGGGGGCGTCGTCCTCACCGAACAGGGCGGAGGTTAGCCGCGCGGCGGAGGCGAGTTCGTCGCCGTCGTCGTGCAGGCGCACCGGCGCGGCCAGCGTCGGGCCGTCCTTGGCGAGGACGTCCTCGACCGTGGCGACCGGCTGGGCGAGCACGACAACCAGTGGCGCCCGATCGGTGATGCCGGGAGCCGACACGCGCAGGATCGGCCCGTCCCCGTCCCCGTCCACGGCGAGGCCGTGCCGGCGCAGCTCCAGGACGTCGACGATGCGGTGATGGATCGACGCGACCGCGGCGGCAACGGTCTGCGGATCGGTGGCGCCGAGGTCAGCCTCGACGTCGGTCAGCTCGGCCAGCTTGGCGAGGTCCGCCTCCAGCTCCTGCCGAGCGTCGACGAACCGGCTGTGCGGGGTGGGCCGGCGCGCGTCGGTCTCGGCGTCCCATTCCTTACGACGCTCCAGCACCCGGGCGCGGAACGACTCCTTCGTCGCGTCGGTCGTGAAGTAGTGCTCGGAGATCCAGCCCTCACCGACCAGGATCGCGTCGGACATGCTCATGCGGTGCCTCCCGTCTGCGGCACGACGACCAGCAGCGGGCGCACCAGTTGCCGGTCCGGGTTCATGTCGGCCACCAAGCTCTGCTCCTGCGCGATGCTGACCCGACGTTGCTTCAGGTCGCGTCGCTGGATGAGCGCGTCTGCCTCGTCCTGCCACTGGGCGAGCCGGTGCGACCATTGCTCAACCCGGTGCGCGACGTCCTTCTCGGCCGCGGCGAACAGTTCACGCATCTGCGCGCGGGCGTGCCGCACGGCCGGGGCGAGGAGTCGGCCGAGCGCCTCGGCGTCCGGGACCGGGCCCGGATTGGCCTGCGTGGTGTCGAGGCCCAGCGTGGCGAACGCCGCGGCGGCCGACGGGTGCGGGGTCACCGGGGCGAACGACAGGTTCGCGGGCAACGGGAACTCGACGGTCAACCATCCCGCCGAGACGACCTGCCCACGCCGGTTGGTGAGCGTGCCCAACAGCAGCACCGTGGGGTCGTTGACGTCACCACGTATCGCGAACACCTGGTTTCGCCCCAACCCGGCCAGGGCCCGGTCCGAGGCCCAGTCCAGCACCGGATGCAGCGGGCTGAGGAAGTGCGCGTCCGGCCAACTGGAGCCAGTGTCGTCACGAAGCGCTTGGTCGAGACGGTCCCTGCCCCGAGCCAGGGTGGTGGCCAGCACAAGCTTCTCGGTGACTCGCCGGTCGGCGAGATAGCTCTGCGGCAGGACGTCGAGACGTTGCACCAGGTCTGGCGGCGGGGTCAGCTCGGCGGTGCCGAAGGCGGGGTCGCGGCGCCAGGCGACACCGTTGTTGCTCGGCGGCCCGGTCGGATCGACGAAGGCGGCATGCAATGCCTCTTCGAGGTAGGAAACCTCGTCGGGATAGAGCCCGGAGCCGGCTGTCCCGGTTGTCCCCGGCAGCGGCACTTCGTCGTCGTCGGCGTCGACGATGCCGAAGAACATCGCCGACAGGTCGTCACCCGCCAACACCTCGTCCGGGGTACGCACCACGTCGTCGAGGGCACGCTGCCCGGCGAGGACAGCACGGATGGCCTCCTCCTCGCCCTTCACGTCGTACTGGCCCATCAGCGAGGCGACGTCACCGAGCGCGCGGTGCGCCTCGTTCTCCTTGTCGACGAGCCTCGCCAGGATGCGGATGTCGCCGGCGAACCGGCCGCCGTCGGGCTCCAGCAGCAGAGCGGTGATCCGGGGTGGCTGCTGCTGGCCGTACCGGTCGATGCGGCCATTGCGTTGCTCGATGCGGATCAAGCTCCACGGGATGTCGTAGTGGAACAACTCGTGGCACTGTGCATGCAGGTTGACCCCCTCCGAGGCGACGTCACCGGTGACCAGGACGCGGATCGGGGCATGTTCCTGCTTGAACGCGTCGACGATCTGCTGCTGCTCCTTGTCGGGCAAGCCCCCATGCATGATCGCGACGGCTTCGGCGGGTAGGCCGAGGTCGGCTGGCAAGTGCTTGTGCAACCAGGTGAGGGTTGCTACTCGTTCGGCGAACACCACCGCCCGCGCCGGCGACCCTGACGCGACGCCGACATCGCGGAGCTGCCGGACCAGCTCGGCGTACTTGGCCGAGCCCTCCGCGAGCGCCGCCGCGTTGAGGCTGGCGAGCCGATCCAACGCCGCGCGTTCTCTGGTCGCGGCGGCGTCGTGCCCGAGGCGACTGAGTCGCTGCCGGATGGTTTCCGCCAGCGCGGCTGGCGACGACAGGAATGCCTTGGCCAGCGTCCACGGGAACAGTGACACGTTCTCCCCGGAGTAGGGGGTGCGACGGTCCGGCGGCCACAGCCACACGTCCTCAAGCTCATGGGCGACCAGGTTCTCCGCCCGGTTCGCGGACACCAGCACGTTCTCCGGCTCCTGTCGTTCCGCCCAGTCGGCGCCGACGACACTGGCCACCTCGTCGCTGTGCCGGTGGCGCCGAATCACCAACCGTTCGATCTCGGCGGCCACCAGGTCACCACCGGGTGGGATCGCGGACGGGTCGAGCAACCGGACCAACTCGGAGAAGGACTCCTTGCGGCCGTTGTGCGGAGTCGCCGAGGCCAGGATCAGCGTCTCGGCATTGCGGGACAGCGTGCGGGCCAGCTTGTTGTTCTGTGTGGCCGAATTGGAGAGGTTGTGCGATTCGTCGATGACGACCGCGTCCCAGCGTTGCTTCTTCAGGCTGGCCGAGTACCGCTCAGACTTGAGCGTGTCGATTGAGATGATCGCTCGCCGGAAGTAGGTGAACGGGTTGCGGTTGGCCGGTAGCTTCTGTCGAACCCGTTGGATGCCGGACGAGTCGAGACGGACGAACGGCAGCGCGAAGCGCGACCACAACTCCTGTTGCATCTGTTCGAGCACGTGGCGCGGGGTCACGATGAGGATGCGCTCGCCTCTGCCACGGCGAACCAACTCCGACAGGATCATGCCGATTTCCAGGGTCTTGCCGAGCCCCACCGCATCGGCCAGGAGTATCCGGGGACG
Source organism: Micromonospora noduli (assembly GCF_003264475.1). Lineage (NCBI taxonomy): Bacteria > Bacillati > Actinomycetota > Actinomycetes > Micromonosporales > Micromonosporaceae > Micromonospora > Micromonospora noduli. The sequence goes on from NZ_PYAC01000010.1 coordinate 43,897, forward strand.
CAGGTTGTCGGGGTCCAACGCCTTGCGCACGGCGGTCTGCTGGTAACTGAGCGGAGTGGCGAGCGCCTGGGTGGCGACGGTGAGCGAACGATCGGCCAGCGGCACGGCGGTCTTGCGGTAGGTGGACTCCAGCCAGAGTCGAGCGTTGCGATAGCGCGGGCTGCCGTCCGCCACGACTGTTGCGGCCGCCGGGTCGAGCGGTGCGATGGGGTCGATGGAATGGTAGAAGCTGGCCGTGACGTCGCGCACCAGTTCACCCAGGCCACGGACGTGCACGAGGAGCCCGTCGGCGGTTTCCTCGGCGGTCTGCACCAGCCATTCCTCGTCGCGAATGACCACCACCGACCCTGGTGCCACGTCGAGTGCGGACCCGGAACGGACATCGTTCACGATCGTCCTCCTCCCCATCGAACCGCTGCGGCCCGAAGATCCTATGTAGATATCCGCGGCTAGGAGACCCGTCGTCCGTGCCTGCTGGCTGGATCAAGGGCGCTCACGGTCGTACGAGTGGTGGAATCACCGCTGGTAGACCGGTCAGGACGGAGTGTTATCGCCAAGGACTTCGACGAGGGAAACCCGCTCGATTCGCCCACGCAACGCGATTCCCGTGACCCGCACGTGCTGCCGGCGCCCGTGTGCCTCGACGAGCCGCTGATAGAGCACGTCCGGCAGGAGCACCCGAACGGAGCGTTCCGAGGACCCGTACACCGTCCTTATCGGACCACGTACGGTCGCCTGACCGCCCTCACCGGTTTCCCGCCGGAGCTTGCTGACCTGACCCTCGACCGTGACCTCGCCGTCCGGAACGGCCACCTTGAGCTGCTCCGCCGCCGTGTGCAGCACCTCGATCCGGCGGGTACCGAAGCGGAACGATCGAGCCGGCACGGAGGACGGGAGCTGATCAGCCCAGTTGAACCTGACGTCGTAGGGAACACCGTCACGGCCGAGTTTGGCCAAGGCCTCACAGACGTTCGCCGACACGCCCTCACCTGTGCGGCGCAGGAAGAGCCCAAGATCGAAGTCGCGCTGGGCCTCACCCGAGGCGGCGAAGCATGCCCGCACCGCGCGGTGCATCTGCAGCGACACCCGCCGCGCGAGCGGCGGATCGGCACTCGCGTCCGCGCGTGGAACGGCAAGCTGCGCCGCGATCGCCCAACTCCCGGCGCGCGGCGTGCCCAGTCGTACGGTGCGGGCGAAGTCGAGCACATCCTCCGGACGGCGACCCTGCACCAGCATCGGCTGCTCGCTCATCAACGCGTAGGTGGACGAGACGACCAACTCCCGCACTCCCGCCAACGCGTCCACCGCATTGAAAAGGGGAATCGTCCCGGACGGGCCGCCGGGCAGAAGCCGGAAGGAGAGCGTATCCGCGCCGGTGGTCTGTAGATCGTCGAGGAGCAGACGGATCGGACGCTCCTCGACGGCCGCCACAGTGGTGAGGAAGTCGGAGACACGATTCGCGTAGTCGCGCAGGTCCCGATCGCCGGGGACGAGCACCTGGAAGTCCCCGTCGGCCTCGCGTCGTGACCACAGAGTCGCCCGTTCGAGGCGCTGTTCCGGCGCCCAACCGGTTGACGACAGATAGCGGCTCAATGTCTCAGGTGTCAACCCTGACGCGGCGCGCAGCTCGTCAGCGCTCATGGCGACAGAGGGCATCATGACGCAGGCACTCGTTGCGCCGGACGGGGTTCGAGAAGCGATCGCAGACCCTTGACGGTCAACACGTTGCGCTTCGGCACGGGAACCGTGACGTGGCGCTGCACGGCGTGGTCGATCAACGGCGACGTCCGCAGCGACGCCCAGTATCCGCAGTGATTGAGTCGCAGGGATGTCTCGTCCGCCTGGGCGTACCGACCTGCATCCGCGGGAACGATGATCAGGAAGAGGTAACGCGACACAGCGAACCCCTCACCGGCGAGGTTGTTGTAGTGACGCACGTCCATCGGGTAGAGCCAGTCGAGGTCGGTCCCCTTAGGACTGGACCAGGACTTGACCTGGGCCTCGATCTTAGGGAAACGGACGGTGCCCCGCATTCCCGGAAAGTCTATGGAGAAGTCGACCCCGGTATGGTCGACGTCCTGTTGACCGGCGATCAGGCCGGCGGCGCTGGCCAGGACACGCACGAAGCTCTCGCCGAAATATCCTTGATGGTTGTACTTGCCGTAACTCATCCACCTTGCCCCAGGCCCACACCGGACGCGCTCCGTAGGCGTAAACATACTTCTGGTTACCGTCTATGAGAACCCCTCAAGGCAGTCGCGACGTCACTGCACCTGTTTTCACACGGGACTACGCGGGTGCCGTCAACGGGTGCCCAATCTCCAGTTCGTGCTCTTCCAGGCTTCGTAGGATCAGGGTCTCGTCCTGGCACTGGTTGAGCAGAAACAGCTCGCGGGTATGGCATTGGGGGCACAGGCTGACCGCCGCCAGCGGCCACAGGTCTACGGGGTTCCCACCGGCACCGTTGACATAGATCCGGTTCGGTCGCAGTGGGGAGAGGCTGGGCCGGTCGAAGGGTTCCCAGCTGGGGTGGCTGCCCCTAAGCGTCAGCCCGACGATCCGGTACGAGGAGTCGTCGAGGTACTCGCAGCGTTCCACCCAGTCCCAGGGGTTGGCGGCGAGCCAGTTAGCTGTCGTCAGCGCCGAGATCACGTGGGGTTCGAGAGTCTCCACGTCCTTCTCAATTTCATGATGAGCACGGACGCCGTGCGAGTGGTGGGTGCGGTTGCGGACCTGCTTGATCGCGGCGAGCACGTCCCGGACGCCACCCACGTCACGGAGCCGGCCGAGGTCGGCGAGCAGCGGCGTGACGGCACTGTCGGCGAACCGGCCGATGAACGTCGTCCAGGTGCCGAAGGTGGCGCCGGTTCGCAACTGGCCGCGCAGCGCGGCGGTGAACCCGCCCTGGTCGGCGATCAACTCCCCCAGCGCGAGGATGCCGAGCACACGGGCGATGCCTTCGCCGAGTTTGAGGAGGCCGTCCTGCTGTTCCGCGGGATGGGTGCTAATCCGATACCGTCGGGCGAGGGACGCAATGTGAAACGGATAGGTCCATTCGGCTCGCCCGACCGGATCCTCGACCGGACGCATCAGGTCGGCGACGAGCGCGGCCTCGGAGGCAGCCGACCGGATCTCGTCGCGGAGTCGATGGACGTCCGTCTGGCCTCCGCTGAATACGTTCGGCAGGGTGTTAGAGGCTGCCGCCTGGATCCTGCGCCGACTTTCCTGCACCGCCTCGAGGTGATCCTCGATCTCTCCGTCAAACAGGTCGACGGGGACCTGGATGTCCATCAACTTGCGGCCGGTCATCCGTAAGGCGGCGGGCGAGTCCTCCGGGCGCGAGTTCAGCCATTCGCACAGCAAACGGCCGCACCCTTTGGCCGGATGAAGCACGAACATCGGGGTGAGGGCCTCACCGAAGTTCGGCGGGAGCAGCCGCCAGTTGCCGGGCCAGCCGACCAAATCACTACCGCGACACACGGTCATCGGCAGGCGGGACTCCGACGCCTCAGGCAGGGCCGCAGCAGACTCGACGTCGTGCAGGTCTCTGGCGCTCAGATGCCGCCAGCCGTTGCCCTCGCCTACCACCCGCACCCTGGCTGTCTCCCGTCGCGCAAACCGCTTGAGGGAGGCGAAGTCCCCGTTGATGCGGGCGACGAAAAAGAGAGTCGGCGAGATCTCGTAGCCCAACCGGGTCTTGGCGGGATCGATCCACGCGTCGGGGTCCGTCGGCCAGGCCTCGTCGCGCAGGTAGTCGTGCGGATCGCGGTGGGCCGGGAGGTCGACCGTTGTGCTCAATGCCGGGTCCGCCTCGATGTCCCGACCGTTCTTCTGAATCTCCCCGACCGGGTCCGGTACCCGCAGGAGCCGGCTCACCGCGTTCTGGAAACCTGCCGTCGTCGGCCACGTCTCGCCGGCGTCTCGCACCGCTGCGCGCAGTACGCCAAGGGCCTTGTTCCTCGTGGCCCAAGAGGAACCCGTCAGCTGACGCAGCGGTTCGGCGAGGGTCTCTCGCCCGAACACTTTCCGGAACGGAGCCTCGGTGACCAGGCGACGGGCGCTCGCCTCGGTCAGGTCGAACCGGGCTCGGAGCGGGCGGTCGATGACGACCCTACTGACGGCGAACTCCTCGGTTCGCAGCAGCCGCACGCGGGCGTTCCAGGGATGCTGCGGATCGCGGGCAATGGCGGCTGCATGCTGGTACGCGTCGATGACGGCGGCGATCTGGTCCGGCGCTAGGTATCGGCGTTTCCTGCCACGCGACTGACGCATCTGCTGCCACTCGTCGCGGGCGTTCAACAGCACGACCCTTCCGCGGCGCTCTCCGTCTTTGCGATTAGTCAGGATCCAGTAGTACGGCTCGATTGCGGTGCTATAGAGCAGCTGCTCCGGTAGCGCAACGATGCCCTCGAGCAGGTCGTTCTCGAGGATCCACCGGCGGATCTCCGACTCGCCCGACCCTGGGCCGCCCACGTCCAGCGGTGATCCACTGAACAGAATGCCGACGCGGCTGCCGCCGTCCTCCGGCCGCTTCATCTTCGCGACCATGTGCTGCAGGAATAGCAACGATCCGTCGCCGATGCGAGGCAGCCCCGCGCCGAAGCGGCCGCTGAACCCGAGCATCTCGGCCTCGTGCTTGACGACGTCCTGGGCGTTCCGCCAGTTCAGGCCAAACGGCGGAGCCGAGATCAGGTAGTCGAACACCTCGTCGGGAAAACCGTCCTGGCTCAACGAGTTGCCGTGCACAAACCGGCCGCCGCCGTCGCCCCGCATCAGCATGTTCGACCGGCAGATCGCGTACGTCCGTGCGTTGATCTCCTGACCGAAGGTCTCGACGGCGGCGGACGGATTGCTTACCTCGATCTGCCGCCGCGTCTCCAGCAGGGCTCCCCCGATACCGCACGCTGGGTCGTGGACAGTCCGCCGGCCGGTGCCCTTATCCTGTGGCACCAGCAACTCCGCCATCACCCGCACGACGTCCCTGGGTGTGAAGTTCTCACCGGCAGCGTCGTAGTTCGCCGCGGCGAAAGCCTGCACGAGTTCCTCAAAGACGGCACCCATCCGGCGGTCGCTCACCGCCTGCGGCCCCAAGTCGACGTCAGCGAACCGGGACACCACCGGATACAGCAACCGAGCCTTGTCCAGGCGGCTGATCTGCCGGTCGAAGTCGTACGCACGCAGCACGTCGGCGATGAGGTCGGAGTACCCGGCGATGTGGTACCGGAGGTTCCTGGCAACCTCCATCGGATCCGACACGACCGATTGAAAACTCAGCTGGCTCGTGTTGTAAAAGGGCAAGCCTGTGGTCTCGCGCAGCACCGCTTCGAGGTCGGCGAAACCCTCCGCACGAAGTCGACCGAAGAGGTGAACCACCTCGTCCTTCGTCGGCTGTAGCAGCAGGTCGAGACGGCGCAGCAGGGTGAACGGCTCGACCACGCTGGCGTACTCGGACGGCCGGTAGTCGCCGCGCAGCAGGTCGCCGATCGACCAGACCAGCGCGCTTAGATCCTTAGCCTCGCTGCTCACGACTTCCCCCGCCCCCGTGACGTGCCGAAGCTGCCGATCATTCCACCTTGTCCTTTGCCAATGAAGTCTGCTGTCGGCGGCTTTGACGGTCGTTTAGGAAGACATGAGCAGGAACTTTCTTCGTCGGTGCTTGCTGACTGGCACCTCAGGACATCTGCCCGGGCGTTGCTACTCGATGGTGACGTCCGCCAGCTTCCGGGATCGCCAGCTCAGCCACCGCCACCGCCGCCGGATCTTGACTTCGCCACGCAGCTCAGCGATCACCGGCTACGCACGCCACGGCTTCTGGAACAGCCGACGGCGCTATGGCTCATCGCTGCAGGGGCCACATGCGGCCGCCCATAGCCCCGTTTCCCGCCAGCACCAACGTCAGCTACAGCCTTCAAGACCCGTCTAGCGGTGGGTTCCACCGCGGTATGCCGCCGCTCCCATCCTCCGCATCCTGGGCGGGGAACCGCTGCTCGCTCTCAGCTACAGCCAGCGGGTGTGGCTGACCGGTGAGGGCAGCCAGCGCGGCCGCGACGGCGTGCAGATCGGCTTTGATGTAGGTGGTGGTAGCGGGTCCGCTGCTGTCGGTGTGCCCGGCGTAGGCGCGGGCGACGGCGTAGCCGAAGTGCCGCTCGACCCAGGTGAGGGTGGTGTGGCGCAGCCAATGGATGGAGATGCCTTGGACGGCGACCCACGGCAACTGCCGGCCGATGCGAGCCCACAGCAGGTCGTAGCGCCGATAAGTGGCAGGTTGGCCGCTGCGGTAGCGCAGCAGCGCATCGGTCGGGAGGACGGCGCCGCGGGCTCGGGCGTGGTCGTTCAGTCGGCTGGCGAGCATCGGTGTGATGGGCTGCCAGCGTTGCGTGCCGCCCTTCTCGCGCAGCCGGATGAGCGCATGGTCGGTGTCCAGGTCGGTCAGGCATAGCGCGAGGGCGCCGCCGCGTCGACAGCCTGTTTCGGTGTGCAGGCGCAGCAGTAGGGCGTCGAGCACCATGTCTTTGCCGCCGCTGCGGGCCGCGGCGTTGATATCGGACAGTTCGTCGGGGGTGAGGGCGCGGCGGGTGTTGGGCAGTCGGCGGGGTTTGGGGACCTTGTCGGCGGGGCTGTCCACGATGGTCAGGTAGCCGTCGGCGATGGCCCGGTTGTAGAAGGCGCGGGCGGCGGCGATGAGATGCTCACCGGCGTGCCGACCATGGCGCGAGTTTCGGCGAGGGCGGGCGCTGGCGGCGGCCTGTCGCATGAGGGCTTCGATGTCGCTGGCCCGTACTGCGTCGATGCGCCGATCGCCGTAGGCGGCGGCCATTCGTCGCCAAGAGCTGCCGTAGGTGCGTCGGGTGGCCGGGCTCGCGGCCGCGACAACAGTAGGAAGGTACTCGGCGACTGTCGGCACGGCGGGCCGGTTACTGTCGGTGAGATCGGCGGCAGTAACGCCCAGGTGCTTGAGCAGGGCCCGGGCGGTGGCGACACGATCGGGATCCGTGGTCACGAGGGCTCCCCGAGGATGCGGGCGTGCAGGTCGGCCAGGACCGCCGCGATGGTGTTTGAGGGGTGCGCGACAATGCGGTTCTGGCGGGGCAGGGCAGCCAGAAGCACGGGTTCGCCGGGAGCGATGCCGCACAGGTGTCGGGCGGCGGCCGGTAGTGGCAGTTCCTCGCGGGTCCCCACGGCGTGCGCGCCTTCGGCGGCCGGGGTGATCAGGATTGCGCCGGTCACGACGTCGACATGCAGGGTGAGGCCCGGTGTCCAGCCCAACGCCCGCAGCAGCCCACGAGCGGTGACGCGGCCGGCGGCGTCGGGGCGCGCCACGTCGAACAGCAGGCGGCCATCGCCACTGGGGGCGGCGGACGTGGGCAATGTCGGCAGCGGTGCCGGATCCGGTACCGCGACGGGCAGCGGGGTTGGCACGAGGGCCTCGACGAGCTGCTCGTCGGGCTGGCGGGGACGCGGGCGGCCGGGACTCACCTAGGACCCCGCCAGGGCGGACACAGCGGTGTCAGCGCAGGGAGAAACCACTCCCGGCGTTTCGGTACACGTATGCCACGTACCGGTTCTCGTCCCCACGCGAGGGGAGTTGATCTCGCGTGGATCTCCACGAGAAGTGGTGTCCGAGGGGGGACTTGAACCCCCACACCCTATACGGGTACTAGCACCTCAAGCTAGCGCGTCTGCCATTCCGCCACCCGGACCTACACGTTCAGCCTACCTCGCCGACCAGATGATCTTCCATCCGGCAGTCAGCACAGCGGGCCGCACGGGGAGTTACTGTACACGCCGCTCGTGGATCATGCACATCGCCTTCCGGCGCCTCTCCCCCGGCGATCCCGCCGCTGCTCAAGCCTCCTCAAAACGGCCGCACCGACACACCGCCGAGGCGTGTCCGGGTAGCGTCCGGCGGCCCTCTGACGGCAGCATTGCCACGTGTCCCATCCCTCCCCCCTGGCGGCCGCCCAGCACCGAGCCCTCGCCCTGCGCGCCGCGGGCGACCTCAGCGCCGCCCGGCAACTGCTCGCGGAGGCCGTCGAATCCGCTCCCCCGCCGTACGGTGACGACCATCCCGAGGTGCTGCACACCACGCACCTGCTGGCACGGCTGCACCGGGAGGGGGACGACCCCCTCGCCGCCCGCCGGGTGCTGGAGGAGGCGTTCGCGGCGGGCGAGCGCCGCTGGGAGCACTCCGACCCGCTGATGCTCGCCCTCGCCTTCGAGCTCGCTGAGGTGGCGGAGGAGCTCGGCAACCGGCACGAGGCCCGCCGCAACTACACCCGCGTCGCCACCGCCGGTCCCGCCGCGCTCGGGGAGAACCACCCGGCGGTACGCGCAGCCCGCGACTACCTCGGCCCACCCCCGCCGACACCGGGCGAGCAGTACCCCGCGCCGACGTCCGGTCCGGCCCCGGCCGCCCCGGTGACCGAGCCCGGTGCCCGGTCGGCGCTCTCCGGCCCGACCCTGTCGCTGGCGACCCTCGCCGCCATGCGGCCCTCCGCCGGTGGCCCGCCGTCCGCCGTCTCACAGTGGGCGCCGCAACCGCCGGCCACACCCCAACAAACCCCTCCACCGGTACGCGCACCAGCCACACCCACGTCGCCCGGCCACGCCACCCCGGCATCCGTTCCAGCCCCTCGGGCGACGCCCGTTCAGCCGGCAGCCCCCTCTATCGCGCCAGCGCAGCCCGGCCCGCCGACGGCCCCACCCAGACCCGTGACGCCGCCCCGCCCGCGCGCCGACGCGCCACCGCCGGCGAATGCGATGTCGCTCGGCTCGGGCGTCAGCGGGCAACCCCCCACGGACGCGCAACCACCGCTTCGGCGCACCGATGAGCAACCACCCGAGCGTGCGATGCCACCCGGTGAACACCCCGATGAGCAACCGCCCGGACCGTCCCGGCCACCGGTCGGCCCGATGCCCCGGCCGAAGGCTGAAGGCCCGCCGACGACGCCGGCCGGGCAGCGGTCACCAGACCGACCGCCGTCCGGGCCGGCCGTGGCACCACGTCAGCGGGTCGGCGACCAGGCGACCCCGCCGGTGGTCCCCCAGCCGGCGGCCCCGACCGCCCCGGCGTCGACCGTCCCGCCGGCGACCCCGGCGGTGCCGGCACCTCGCTGGGACAACCCCACGATCCGGGTACGCCAGATCGAGCCGCTGCTCGCCGAGGAGGCCGCCCGAGCCGCCGCCCGGCCAACCGCGCCGACCGCGCCGACCGCGCCGACCGCGCCGACCGCGCCGACCGAATCGCACAACGTGTCCGGCGCCGAGGCGACATCACCGGGCAGGCCCTCCCCGAGCGTTGACCACCCGGGACCGGCGTACCCGGTGAGCGGCCCACCGGCCCAACCCACCAGCGCACCGCCGGTGACCCCGCATCCGATCTCCGCACCACCCAGCCAGCCCTACCCGGTATCCGGCCCACCGGCCCAGCCATACCCGGTCTCCGCACCACCCGGCTACGGCCCACCCGTCTCCGGACCGCCCGGCTGGGGCCCACCTGTTTCCGCGCCGCCCGGCTACGGCCATCCCGTGCCACCCGGCTACGGCCACCCCGTATCCGCACCACCCAGCCACGGCCACCCCGTGTCCGGACCACCCGGGCACACCTACCCGGTGTCCGCGCCGCCCGGTTTCGGGCCGCCTGTCTCGGGGCCGCCCTACGGACCACCCATCTCCGCCCCTCCGGTGAGCGCACCACCCGTGCCGCCCTGGGGGTTGACCGCACCGCCCTGGAGCAGCAGCGCCCCACCGCAGCCCCTGCCAAATCCAGGTGCCGACTCCCCCGCCCCCACCACGACACCTCCGCAGACCACGGCGGCTGCGCAGGCCGTCGCCGCCGGGCAGACCACGCCCGCCGGGCAGAGCATGACCGACGCGGGCGGCACCGGTGCGGACGGCGACTCCGGGCTGGGCATCCTCGACGCCCCGGTGGTGCCGACTCAGCGGGCCCGTAGCGCGCTGTCCGACCAGACCGTGGTGTTGCCGTCCGTTCCGGCGCACGGCGGCCCGGCCGGGGTTGAGGCCGGTCCGGGCTGGCCCACCGCCGCCCAGCCCGCCCCGGCGAACCGTGCCCCCGCGCAGGCGAGCCCCGGTGCCGCCCAGGCGCACTTCACCGCCGCCGAGACAAACCCGAGCCTCGCTCAGGCAAGCCCCATCGCCGCGCAGCCGAGCCCCGTTGCGCAACCGGCCTGGTCACCGGGCACCGACCCGGCGCTGGCGCCGCCGGCCGCGCCGCCACCGGTCCAGCAGTACCACCACCAGCCGCCCCAGGCGCCATACCCGACCCAGGGCCAGCACCAGGCGCCGTACCCGGGTCAGCAGTACCACCCGGCACCGGACGCGTACCGGCCGGCGTACGCCGATGAGGGTGGGTCGACGGGCCGCAACCGGGGGGCGCTGATCGGCGCGGTCGTGGCGGCCGGGGTGGCCGTCGTGGCGGTGGTGGGCCTGGGTGCGGTGCTGCTGACCCGCGACGATCCGCCGCCGGCCGGGACCCCGCCGACGGCGGCGGCACCGACGGCGGCCGGGCTTCCGCCGGGCGACCTGAAGCTGCGGGACGATTCGACAACGATCACGTTGACCTGGACGGACCCGACCGGCGGCGCGGTGCCGTTCATGGTCGCCGCCGGGCGGGCCGGACAGGCCCTGGGCGTGATCGCCACCGTGGACCCGGGCCGGACCAGCTACACGGTCAACGGGTTGAACTCCCGAGTGGATCACTGCTTCACCGTGTTGGCGGTCTACTCCACTGACAGCTTTGCGACTTCCGGGCAGGTTTGCACCGCGCGGGAACGCGAAGCCACGTCGAGCAGGGAGCCCTCCGGCCAACCGTCGCCGCGCTGAGTCGAGCGGAAACCGGGCTGAGCTGGACGTCCACAACGCACACTCTCGGTATCCACAGGGGTGACGGTGCGGGTTCCCCCGCCACCACCAGCGCCATATGATGGCACCCGGCTCAGGGGAGGGGTCGCCGGAAGGCGCGCCACCTGCCACGACTCAGGGAGGCAGCCGGCTGTGGCCAGCATCGACGACGCCGTACAGACCGAGGCCCCCCGCTCCCGGTCCCGGCTGCGCGGCGGGCTGGTGACCGTCGGCACGGTGGCCGCGCTGTTGGCCGCCATGGGGCTGACCGTCCTCGGGTTGGGCGCGGCGGACAACGCGGTGGCCAACTACGACGCGAGTTCCTGGCTGTGGAGCGCGGCGCGCAGCGAGCTGGCCCGGGTCAACGGGGTCACCGCCCGGGTGGACACCCGCACCGAGATCCCCGGTGCCCGGCAGCATCCGATGCAGATCACCCAGACCGACCGGCTGCTGATCCTGCGGGACCTGCAGACCGGGCAGGTCAGCTCCCTGGATCTGGCCACCCTCCAGCTCAGCGCGACCACCCGGACCACCCCCGGCCTGGGCGTGAGTGTCGCCCTGCACGAGGACGCGGCGTTCGTCGTCGACGCCGTGCAGGGCATCGTCCGGCAGCTCGACCCGCGATCGCTCACCCCGGTCGGCGAGCCGGTGCGCTATCCGCCGGGCATCACCGGCGGCACCTTCGACGGTAAGGGTCGACTCTGGATCGCGGTGCCCAGCCAGGGCACCGTCTCGGCGATCACCGCCGCCAAGCTGCCGTCCGCGCCGGCGTCGGCCGCGCCCGCGGGTGCCGGGCTCAGCCCGCAGCGGGTCGAGTCGTACGACGTCGCCGACGCCAGCCACGAGCTGGTCGTCTCCACCCTGGACGACGGGGTGGCGGTGCTCGACCGGACGGCCGGGAAGCTGGTGCGGGTGCAGCGCGGCGAGGTGCACCCGACGGTGCTGACGCTGTCCGGCCCGGCGGCGCTGCCCGCGCGCACCAGCGGCCCACGGGTGCCGGTCACGGTGACCGCCGACCGGCGGGTGCTACTGGTGGGTGACGGTGGGCAGGAGAGCGGGTTCACCGTGCCGGGTGAGGGGGACCGGCTCAGCCCGGCGGTGGCCTGGGCGAACCGGTTCTACTGCGCCGACGAGGCCACCGGCACCATCTACTCCTTCGACGCGGCGGGTCAGCTGGTCGAGACCATCCGCGGGCGGGCCAACGGGCCGCTGGAGCTGGAGGTCCGGGAGAACCACCTGTTCATCAACTCCCCCGACTCGGCGACCGCGCGGGTGGTGGACGACAAGCACCAGGTGCGCGAGGTCAACAAGTACGCCAACGACGTGCTCGGCGGTGACCCGCCGCCGGTTCCCCCGCCGCCGCCTCCGCCGAAGAAGCCGCGGGTGGGCAAGCCGAGCGCGCCGCGCAGCGTCACCGCCGCCGCCGGCAACGCCCAGGCGCGGGTGAGTTGGCGCCCGGCCGCCGCCAACGGCGCCGAGATCATCAAGTACGTGGTGCAGGGCGCCGGGCAGCGCCTGGAGGTGGGCGCCAACCAGCGTGCGGTGGAGGTCAAGGGTCTGACCAACGGCGAGACGTACCGGTTCGCGGTGCACGCCGTCAACGCCAAGGGCGACGGCCCACCGCGCAACAGCAACCCGGTGACCCCGACCGCCGCGGTGCCCGACCCACCGGCGAGCGTCACCGCGCAGGAACGGCCGGACGGCACGGTCCTCGTCAAGTGGCCGGCGGCGAACGGGCAGGGCAACACCATCGCGAGGTACGCGGTGACGGCAAGTTCGGCGGGGACGAACGCGCCGGCCGGTGAGTCGACCAGGACGGAGCTGGTGGTGCCCGCCGGTGAGTTGGAGTTCGGCACCCAGTACGCGTTCACGGTGGTGGCGGTCAACAGCAAGGGCGCGGGGTCGGCAGCCTCCCCGGTCAGCAACACTGTGGTGCCCTTCGCGGCGCCCGGTCGGCCGCTCAACCTGCGCGCCGGCACCGTCGCCAACCAGCCGGGCGCGGTGACGGTGCAGTGGGCGCCGGCCGAAGCCAACGGTCGGCCGGTGACGAAGTATCTGGTGGACGTCGGCGGGCGGGTCAGCGAGGTGACCGACACCCGCACGACCGTCACCGGGCTGGGCAACGGCCAGAACGTCACGGTGAAGGTGAAGGCGGTCAACGAGGCGGGGCCCGGCCCGGAGGCCACCGCCACCGCCCGCACGGTGGCCGAGCCACGGGTCACGGTGACCGGCTCGTCGTCGACGGCCACCGGGGCGACTGTCACGTTCACAGTGGACGCCGGTGGCGGTCAGGCCACCTGCACACTCACCACGACGGGCGAGCCGGCGAAGGCCGGAGCGTGCTCCAGCATCACGATGACGGGCCTGACGCCGGGCACCAACTACACGTTCACGGTGACGGCGAGCAACGCCGCCGGCAAGGGCACCGCGAAGAAGGCGCAGGCAACCCAGCCGATGTTCGGGATCGCGACCTGCAACAACGGGCCCGACGGTGACCAGCGGACCTACTGCAACAAGGAAGTCGACGGCCGCAACGGCAACGAGGTCTTCAAGGTCACCCGGCAGGACAACGACCAGCAGGCCGGCTGGGCCAAGCCCGGCACCCGGCTCAAGGCGTACTGCAAGAAGTCGGGCGAGAACGTCGACTCGTGGATCTACAACAACCAGAAGCAGAGCAACTGGTGGGTGCAGGTCGAGTTCAAGGGAAAGAACTACATCCCGTGGGCCTGGCTCAACCTGGAGGGCGGCGACAACATCAACGTCCTGCCCACCTGCTGAGGACACCAGGCGAGGAGCACCACCGACCGTGAACACCCACGAGCCGCTCACCCAGCCGGAGGTGCAGGGCTTCGCCGCCCTGGCCGCCCGGCTGGCCGAGAACGTCAACGCGGTGGTGCTCGGCAAGCCGCAGGTGGTGCGGCTGGCACTGACCGCGCTCTTCGCCCAGGGTCACGTGCTGCTGGAGGACGTGCCCGGGGTCGGTAAGACGACCCTGGCGCGGGCCATCGCCGCCACGGTGAAGGGCGAGTGGCGGCGCATCCAGTTCACGCCCGACCTGCTCCCCTCGGACGTGTCCGGTGTGACGATCTTCAACCAGGCGACCCGGGACTTCGAGTTCCATCCGGGGCCGGTCTTCGCCAACATCGTCATCGCCGACGAGATCAACCGGGCGTCGCCGAAGACCCAGTCGGCGCTGCTGGAGGTGATGGAGGAACGCACGGTCACAGTGGACGGGGTCCGGCACCCGGTGCCGTCGCCGTTCCTGGTGGTCGCCACCCAGAACCCGGTGGAGATGGACGGCACCTACCGGCTGCCCGAGGCGCAGTTGGACCGCTTCCTGGTGAAGCTCTCCGTCGGATACCCGGACGAGGCCGTCGAGGTCGAGGTGCTGCGCGGGGCGACAGTGCGGTCCCCCGAGGCGCTCGCCCCGGTCACCGACACCGCCACCGTCGGCGAGATGGTCCGGATGGCCCGCCGGGTGCACATCGCCGAGCCGCTCTACGCGTACGCGGTCCGGTTGGCCGCGGCCACCCGCACCCACCCGCAGGTACGCGTCGGGGTCAGCCCCCGGGGCGTGATCGCGTTGACCCGCGCGGCGTGCGCGTACGCGCTGATCGACGGGCGGGGCTGGATCATGCCGGAGGATCTCAAGGCGCTCGTCGAGGCGGTGTTCGCGCATCGGCTGCTGCTCACCCCGGACGCCCAGGTGCGCGGGATGACCCCCGCGGAGGTGCTGCGCCAGGCCGTCGCCTCGGTGCCGGTGCCGCTGCCGTCGGGGCAACCCGCTCCGGTGCAGGGCTGACCGGCAGCAGCGCGATGGGGATCACCGCCCGTGGGGTCGGGCTGCTCGTCGCCGCCGTGGTGCTGCTGGGGGTGGGTTTCCGGTTCGCGTACCCCGAGTTGACGTTGCTCGGCGCGGCGGCCGGCGCGGCCGTCGGCTACGCCGCGCTGGTCGCGGCCTGGCGGCCCCGGCTGACGGTCACCCGCCGCGCGGACCCGGACCGTGTGGCGCGCGGCGAGCCGGCGAGCATGACGGTGACAGTGCGCAACACCGGGCGGCTGCGCTCGGCGAACCTGCTGGCCGAGGACCGGTGCGGGGAGCGGGCCGTGCCGGTGCCGGTGCTGCGCCTGCGCCCCGGCCGGGACACCGAGGTCCGCTACGACGTGCCGACTGACCGTCGTGGGGTGGTGCCGGTCGGTCCGCTGCGGGTGACCCGACGCGACCCGTTGGGGTTGGTGGCGCTGGCCCGCCCGTACGGTGCGGCGGTGCCGGTCTGGGTGCACCCCCGGATCCATCCGCTGACGGCGGTGCCCCGAGGCGCGGGGCGCAGCCTCGACGGCCGGGTGGACGGGGTTCCGCACGGGTCGATCACGTTCGACTCGTTGCGGGAGTACGTGGTCGGTGACGAGCTGCGGCGGGTGCACTGGCGCACCAGCGCCCGGGTGGGTGAGCTGATGGTGCGGGAGAACGTGGACACCAGCCTGCCGCGCCTGGTCGTCCTGCTGGACAACCGTGCCGCCGCGCACCCGCAGCGGGTCGGCGGGGTGGCGGAGTCGTTCGAGTCGGCCTGTGAGGCGGCGGCGTCGGTCGTCACCGCCGCGCACCGCGCCGACCTGCCGGTGCTGTTGCTGTTGGCCGCCGCGGAGCTTGCGGAGGCCACAGGCCCCGACGGCGAGGCCGACGGCGCGCTCGGGCCGCTGGACCGGCTCGCCGCCGCCGACCTGTCCGACGACGGTGACGCGGTGCGGGTGGCCACCACCCGGCTGCGGCAGGACCGGCTCGGCGACACGCTGATCTTCCTGACCGGGCCGGGTGGTCGCGACGAGCTGGGGCACGTCGGGGCGCTGCGCGGGGCGTACCCGTCGGTGGTGGTCGCTGTGTTCGGCGCGGCCGAGCCGACGCCGCCGGGCGCCGCCGGCCTGGTGGTCGTCGACGCGGCCGACGGTGCACAGTTCGCCGCCGAGTGGGACGGGGTACGCCGGTGGTGACGGGCGCCGTGCGGGTGCTGCGGGCGGCGGTCCTGCCGCTGGCGCTGATCGGGCTGACGGCGCTCGCTGGGGTGGTGCTCGGCCGGGTGTACGCCGGTGGCCTGCTGACCTGGCTGGTCGTCGGCGCGGCGGCGGGTTCGGTGCTGGTCAGCGTGGCCGCCCGGCGGCTGCCGTCGTGGCTGGTGGCGCCGGTGTCGGTGGCCGCGATGGCCGGCTGGACACTGTGGTCGCTGCGGCTGGCCGCCACCCGCGCCGAGTTGCCGGGCGGCCTGCTGGAGGTCACGGCGGACGCCGCCCGCAACGGCATCCCCCGGCTGCTCACCGCGATGATCCCGGTGGAGCCCACCCCGGACACGGTGCTGGTGCCGGTCGTCGCGGCCTGGCTGGCCGGGCTGACCGGCGCGGAGGTGGCGCTGCGCACCGGCCGGGTGCTGCTGGGTTACCTGCCGGCGGCGGGGCTGTACGCTGCCGCCCTCTACGTGGTCGGCCCGAACGCCGAACCGGCGCTGGGTTCGACGCTGGTATTCGTGGCGGTCGCGGCCCTCGGTCTGGCCGCCCCCACCCGGACCGCGTCCGGCGGCGGCGATCCGACCGCCGAGCTGACCCCCCGGGTACGCGCGGCGGTGCGACTGCGGCTGGCCACCAGCGCGGCGTTCGGGGTGGCAGTGGTGGTCGGGCTGGTGGCGTTGCTCGGCCCGGTCGTCGCGCAACAGGTCGACGGCCGGCCGGTGGACCCGCGCCGGTACGTGGAGCCACCGCAGGTGCAGACGCTCGACGAGAACCCGTTGATCCGGATCTCCGGCTGGGCGCTGCACCCGGAGCAGAAACTCCTCGACGTGAGCACGCAACGCCCCGACGCACCGCCCGCCGACGCACCGCCCGAGGCTGACCCGGCGGCGGACACCGCTCGCAGTGTGCGAATCCGGTTGGCGGTGCTCAGCGACTACGACGGGGTGACCTGGCGGGTCGGCGCGACGTACCGCAACGCCGGGCGGATCCTGCCGGCCGCGACCGCGGCCCGGGACAGCACTGTGCAGACGGTCCGGCAGCAGATCAGCGTCGCCGAGCTGAGCGGCCGGCTGCTGCCCGCCGTGGCGACGCCCCGGGAGGTCAGTGGGGCGCGGGTGGCGTACGACCCGGCGAGCGGGACGCTGATCCGGCCGGAGGGGCTGACGCCGGGGCTGCGGTACACGGTGACCTCCGCCGAGGAACGCCCCGACTCGAACCTGTTGGCCAGCGCGAACGTGCCCGCCGGCGACGAGGTGGCCCGGGTGCTGCGGGTCGCGGACGGGGTGCCCGACCCGATGCGCCGGCTGGCCACCCAACTCGCCGAGGAGAACGGCGCGCCGTTCGCACGGGCGTCGGCGATCGAGCAGTTCCTGGCCGAGCACTACCGGGTGGTGGCGGACGCCCCGAGCGGGCACGCGTACCCGAATCTGGGCTTCTTCCTGTTCGGGCCCCGCAACGGCGGCGGGCAGGAGGGCACCTCGGAGCAGTTCGCGGCGGCCTTCGCGGTTCTCGGCCGGCTCTCCGGGCTGCCCACGCGGGTGGTGGTGGGCTTCCGGACCAGCGGGCAGGGGCCGGTGCTGGCCGGTGACGCGTACGCCTGGCCGGAGGTGCTCTTCGACGGGCTGGGTTGGGTGGCGTTCAACCCACTGCCCCGCCCGAACGACGAGCCGAGACCGGTGGAGGAGGATTTCCGCCCGACGCCGGAGGACCCGCCGCCGTCGGAGGCGCCGGCACCGACCGCGGAGCCGAGCGCCTCACCGGAGCCGGCGGCCGTCGCCGACGCCCCGCCCGGCCCGGACGGGGTCTCCACGCCGGTGCTGGTCGCCGGCGGCAGTAGCGGCCTGCTGCTGGTGGTGGGGGCACTCCTGCTCACCCTGCTGGCGATGCGCCGCTCCCTCACCCGCAGCCGGCTGGTGCGGGGCGACCCCGGCCAGCGCATCGCCGGCGCCTGGCGGGAGGTCACCGACGCGCTCCGGCTGGCCGGCAGACCGGTCGGGGACGACCTGGCCGCCACCGAGATCGCCGGGCACGCCCGCCGGGCCCTCGCCGACGCCCGAGCGGGCACGACCGGCGACGACACGACCGCCGACGCGTCCATCGGCGGCGCAGCGGCGGTGGGCGAGTCCAGCCCGGCCGTCGACGAGTTGGCGGCCCTGCTCAATCAGGTGGGCTTCGCCCCCGGCGCCGCGACGCCGGACCAGGCGGCTCGCGCCGCCGAGGTGGCCACCGCCTACGTGGCCACCCTGCGCTCGGCCCGCCCCTGGTGGCGCCGCCTGCTCTGGTCCGTGCACCCCACTCCCCTGCGCCGCGCACGCCGCGCCCCGCGCTGATCAAGAGCTTTGCGTCGACTGCGGGTCCACCTCTGACGCAAACCTCTTGATCACCGACGGGAGGGTCAGCGGTGGCAGGTGCCGGGTCGAAACACGCTGGCGGTGTGTAGGCGCAACGACGACCATCAAGCGTGGACGATTTAAGCTCTAACGGGCACGGTCACTGATCGTCCTATTGACGCTTAACCGAGGCGGACTACGCCTCCTCTGACGTCGCCTGCAAAGTGATCCGCTCGTTCTGCGCCCTCACCTCGTCCATGGAATCGACCGCCGTAGCAAGTGCTCCGAAGGCGCGCTCTGGCGAAGCTTGAATCTCGGGGAAGCGCTCAAGGGCACGGATCTCCATCTGCGACAGGTTGCGCACGAGGATTACCGACTCCCCCGCAGCCTGGTACTTCACTACAAATATCGAACCCACCCGCATGCAAGCACGAGGGATGTCCTGAAGCGACTCAAGCAATTTTTGAACCGCGTCGGCCTCGACGCTGTCGTACTCCGCTTGCCGACTGTCGACCACGGTCAACTCAAGCGCCCGCTCTAGCTTCACTAGGCGGTCTTTTACCTCGCGGGAAGAGAAGACTCGTTGCACCGCCGCGCGGGAGCGCCGGAAGATTGATCCACGGCGGACACTGATGTCTTCTTCAGCACCGTACCCGGCAAGCATGCGCAGCGCGTCGACCCGGTCAAGCGTTCGCGCAATCATCTCTTCATCGTCCGTATCGAGGTAGACGACGACCGAGATCTCATCCAGAGCTGAGCGCTCTTCTCGACCTGTCAGCTCTGGCCCGATGCTAGCGACATAGAACGTGGTCCGCGTCTTAGCCGTTGACGCGCGGACCTTAGGAGACCGCAATGCCTTTTCGGCCGTGACAACATAAGGACGCACGGCATACCGAATTTGATCAATCAGCGGGACCTGCGCAGAAAAAGGCTTCGGCTTGGTTCGGCTTCTGTCATCGCCGGACGAGTCGCGAACTCGTTCCGGAGCAGGGCCACCGCCGCGCTTGAACGGTGAACGCATGAGCTTTCGCTTGATGTAGTTCCCCATCTGCGGGCTTCGCTGGCCGATGATCCGTTGGCCCCTCGCCTTGCGCTTACCGCTGCCCTTGCGAGGACCCGCACCTGAGGTGGTGCCCTCCTCCGCCGAGTGGGCGTTATCCGGGTTAGTCACGCTGCGAGCTTACATCGTCGGTCATCATTCACCTGCGACGGGGCCCAGCAGCGGATGATCCTTTAGGAGCTTATCGGCTGAGCATCCACGATTTGTTGACTTTGACCTGCCGGCCCGCACAGAGCCAGGGACGCTATGCCGCTTCGGTGAGGGAGTCGGGTCTAAGGGTCCCGCCCCCGTTACCTTTTTGATCGTCCCCAGCCGGGGACCCTCGGTCGCCCGGCCCGGTATGACTTCCTGCCCCTGTCGTTCGGATGATCCGGGGGGTTGTCGCCGGGTCGGGTGGCGTCGGCGGACCGCTGATAGGGACACGGCCACCCGTGTTCAGGGTAGGTCTCTTCGTAGCGTGGCCGTCGGCAGTCCGACGCCCTGACGGCGGCCGAGGCCACGATGCTGCCTGTAAGCGGGTCTGGTGCACGCGGCCCCGAAAGGCCGGACCCGCCCTGCCACTCCTCGCGGGCGATTCGGCACGTCCGGGCGAAGTGGTGGGAGCTAGCGAGCCTGGGCCCAGCCGACGAAGCGCGGGGTCAGGTCCGGCAGCGTGGCGTCTGGGTTGAGCCGCTTCAGGTCGGCCGCCGCCTCCTCCTGAACCTTTGCCATGTGCACGAGCAGGCCCGGCCGATCCTCGCGGAACTTCCCGAGGAGGCGCAGCTTCGCGGCCGAGCAGGGCCAGAGAATGCCGCAGTTAGGGCAGCGCCACGACGGGCGTAACGGCTTGTGCTCCGGCTCGTCGCGCATCAGCCGACCCGAATCGGCTCGCGGGCGACCGGGCAACGGGCGGTCTTCCGAGCGGGAGGTGGCGGAGGGTCTTGCCAAACCAGGCCGCCGGACATGACGAACAACGAACGCCGCGCGACAGCGTCCCCGCTCGCGCCCAGCTCGTACCCGTCGAGCCAGAGCCAACCGTCGTACGTCGGCCAGTCGAGTACCCGAATCACGCGCACGAAGATCGGGCGCATGAACTGCACACTGGCGGCGCGGGTCAGGTGCAGGACGTCGCCCGTCGCCACCTTCCGCGCGGCCGCGCTCATGCGTGCACCCAGCGGCTATCAGGGACGTGGTTACGGCATGTAAACGGCCTAGTCGGGGACGGCCCGACCTGGACGAAGGTCCCCAGCGGCCAGGGCATCGGCGGTTTCACCGGGCCAGGCTTCTGCGCGGGCTTCCGTTCAGGCTTCGGTTCGGGTGGCTCGGGCACGCGCGCTCCCCCTGCTCCTAGCTTTGAAGATGGCCGCCCCCATAAGTGCATCGCCGAGTAGGGGCGGCCCCGGTTACGAACGCGTCCGCCGGGTTCTAATTCCTACCGGCCGCGCCGTCTACGAAGCACCTTGCCCATCGAAGCTGGACGGCTACACCACGTAGCTATACGTTCTCTAGACGTTGAAGACGTCCGCTCGGAGGTGGACATGAACCAGGCGCTACGAGCGGCAATGGCTGACACAGGTGAGACCGTCGAAAGTCTTGCCGAGCAGGTCGGCGTAGACCCGAAGACGGTGGCGCGCTGGGTCAATCCCGGCCGAGTCCCACACCCGCGCCACCGCGCAGGCGCAGCCGCTGCGCTCGGCCGTGAGGCTGAGGACATTTGGCCGGACGTCTTGAAGCGGCGGGAACCGGCGTGGCTACGCTCGTGGGTGGAGACCGAGCTTCAGGCGTCTGCCCTGCGCGCCTTTCAGGTGGCGGTCATTCCCGGCTTGTTGCAAACCCCTGATTACGCCTCGGCGGTGCTGGCCAGTGGGGTGCTCGGCCCGGACGAGGTCGCGGACTACGTCGAGACCCGGCTACGCAGGCAAACGGTGGTGCTCGACCGACGCAAGCCCCCACTCTTCGTCGCGGTGATTGACGAATTCGCTCTTCGTCGTGGCGACCCCGGCATCATGAATCCGCAGCTAGACCACCTGGTAAAGATGGCCCAGCGGCCGAATGTGTTTGTTCACGTGTTGCCGCTGGATGCGGGCCTTCACGCCGGACAAGCGGGGCCGTTCGTCATCGCCACCACCGAAGACGGCGATGTCGCTTACCTCGATGATCAGGCTGCCGGACGGCTGACCAACGACACCGCCGCCCTTTGGGCCACCTGGGATACGCTGCGCTCAGTGGCTCTCCCACGCCGCCAAACCATCGACTACCTAGAGGCAAGATCATGGCTGACCTGACCGGTGCCCTTTGGCGCAAGAGCACCCGCAGTAGCTCCAACGGCGGCGACTGCGTCGAGGTTGCCGACAACCTTCCGGGCGTCGTCGCGGTGCGCGACTCAAAGGACCCGTCGGGTCCGGCGCTGACCTTCCCTCCGGCCGCGTGGGCCGCGTTCGTCGGTGAGTTCGCCGAGCGGTCGTAACCAACGCCAGGCGCGCGAAAGCGTCCGCCCCGAGACAGGGGACGGGCGCTTTACGTTGTGCGGAACGACGCGCCGGGCACAGCGCTACGCGTGCCCGAATCTGCACAGTCTGTTTGGCGTTCGGGTGAGTGGAAGCATCCACCAAACGGATAGATCAACTGCACTGACTGGCACAGTCATGCACAGTCCGTCAGCTGTGGCTACAGATCGCAATCATACGTAGACGCAGCGTGAGCTACAGCGCTGCGGGGCTTGCGACACAACCGCCCACGTCCCCGTAGCGTTCTGGACGTGACAACCCACGAGCTGACAGGCGACGCTCCGACTCCCTGGCAGGGCCTGCTTTTCGATGCTGGATCCTGCTGCTGCTCAGCGATCCGGCGGGTGGTCCGTGACGCGCCGGACACGCCGGTCAACTTGACCCGACTCGCCGTAGGGCCGACCGTATATCTAGTAGTTGCACCGCTGTAAGTCGCCTACAGGTTGGGTCCAGCTACCGGCCCGGCGGCTGTAGCGTCTCCACTGAGGACGAAGGAGGTACATCGAGGCGATACAAGGGCTTTGGCCGATACTGCTCGCCAACCTGAGATGACCTCAGTACGTCCCCAGCGGCCGCGGGGACGACGAAAAGGTCCGTGGTCCCCCTTACCTGAAGGGGTGGTAGGTGGGAAAACACTCGGCCCGTCCATCGGGCCACGGTCTGCGATTCAACACCGACTGGTGCCGGAGAGCGGGCGAAGTAGCAGCAACCGCACTGAAGATCGTCTACTACGTGGTGATGTTGGTCGTCATCCTGACCAACTCATCCAGTGGTGGGCCCACCTGAACCAACAGGTCGGCAGACCCACACCACCAGCGTCAAGCCGTCGCCGAAGTTTCCACGCCCAAGCGTCGGCCTTCGTATCGTCTCGCCTCGTTGTAACGACTTGTAACGAGCCGGACGATGCAACGAGTGTAGGTCTAGACCTACACCGAGCGCGAGATATGGCAGCCAGCGTGACGGAGATTTCTTGTCCGGACGGCTAGCCCGGACCGGGGGCGGCAGCTTTGCCGCCCCCGGTTTGCGCTGGGCTGAAGCAGGCGAGCGGTCGGCCCGATAGGCATCAGACCATCGCGTGCGCCGTCAGCTTGGCCGGTTGCCGACGCACTGACGGCACCTGGGCGGCAGACAGGTGGCGACGGACGGTCCGCTCGCTGATCAGCTCCAGTGCCCATCTCCTGGCCGCCGGGCGCGTTCCGGCGCGGTAGCGGGCTCAGGCGGTCAGCCGGCGGATCAGTTTGCGCATGCCGGCCTGCCAGCCGTCCGGGTCCTCGGCGCGGCGGCGCGCGTAGTCGGCGACCTCGGGGTGCGGCAGGATCAGGAACCGTTCCTCGGCCAGCCCGGCGATGGCCGCGTCGGCGACCTGGTCCGGGGTGAGCACCGCACCGGACGCGGCGACCACCCGGGCGCCCAGGTGACCGTCGGCGAGCCCGTCGGCGAGCATCGGGGTGTCCACCCCCTGCGGGCAGAGCGCGCTGACCCGGATGCCCCGGTCCCGGTAGGTGATGGCCAGCCACTCGGCGAACCCCACCGAGGCGTGCTTCGTCGCGGTGTACGCGGCGTCGCCCACCGCGGTCAGCACACCGGCTGCGGAGCAGGTGTGCAGCAGGTGCCCGCCGCCCCGGGCCAGCATTCCGGGCAGCACCGCGCGGGCCGAGTAGACGTGGGCCAGCACGTTGACCCGCCAGGAGCGGTCCCAGCCGACGTCGTCGACCTCCACTCCCCCGCCGGTGGTCACCCCGGCGTTGGCGCAGAACAGGTCGATCCGGCCGTACCGCTGCTCGGTGTCGGCGACCAGCGCGCGGACCTGCTCCTCGTCGGTGACGTCGAGGGCGCGGGCGTGCGCGACCGGGCCGATGCCCTCGGCCACCGCGCGGGCCGCGTCGGCGTCCAGGTCGGCGACCACCACGGCGGCGGCCCCCTCGGCGGCGAACCGGCGCGACAGCGCCGCGCCGATGCCGCCGGCTCCGCCGGTGACCACCACGATCCGGTCGGTGAGGTTCACGCGGACGCCTCCACGGAGTTGGTGCCCAATCGGGCGATGAGGCTGAGCAGCGCGGTCGCGCCGCCGGCGGTGACCTCGGGGGTGGGCAGCAGCGCGACGATGGGCACGTCCACCCCGTTGTCGGCGTAGCGGCGCACCTCGGCGCGGCACCGCTCCGGTGAGCCGTGCAGCACCAGCGCGTCGACCACCTCGTCGGGCACCGCCGCGCTGGCCCCGCGCCGGTCACCGGCGGCCCAGGCCGCCCACATGGGCGCGAGCGCCTCGTCGCGGCCGAGCCAACGGTGGAACTCGGCGTACGCCGGGACGGTGAGGTAGCTGGTGATGAGCCGACGGCCCAGCGCCCGGGCGTACGCGGCGTCCTCGGTGGGGCAGACGAAGATCCGGGCGGCGACCTCGAAGCCGGTGCGGCGCTCGCCCAGCTCGGCGAGGGCGCGCGGCACGTCGTCGGCGCTGAGCCAGTTGAGGATGACCCCGTCGGCTTCCGCGCCGGCCAGCCGGAGCATGCCCGGGCGCAGCGCGGCGAGCAGGATCGGTGGCGGCACCGCGGGCGGTCGTTCCAGCGTGAACCGGCGGACGGTGAACGTGTCGTAGGCCTCGTCGACGGTCTCGCCGGCCAGCGCGGCGCGCAGGAAACGCAGCATGTCGCGGGTGCGGCGGAACGGCTCGTCGAACGGCACCGCGTTCCAGTCCCGTACCAGCACGGGCGAGGACGCGCCGATGCCGAGCGAGAACCGGCCCGGCGCGGCCTCGGCCAGCGCCGCCGCGCTCATCGCCAGCAACCCGGGGCCCCGGGTGAAGACCGGTGTGATCGCGGTGCCGAGCCGCAGCCCCGGCTGCCAGGCCGCGGCGAGCGCCAGCGGGGTGAACGCGTCGGTCCCGGCGACCTCGGACGACCAGACGTCGGTGAACCCGGCCCGGTCGAGGGCCGCGTAGGCCGCGTCGTGCTGCGCCAGCGCGATTCCGCCCAGCGGCACCGTCATGCCCCATCGATTCGTCACCGGTCGATCGTGCCCGTTGACGCGGGCCCGAGCAAGATCCCCGGGTTGGGCAGAATCGCCGGTTTCCGGCCGTGCGCGCCGGTGGGAGGTGCTACCACTTCGAGGTGGACCGGACCGAGGGCGCAGGCCGCTGACCATGGTTTCCAGGGCGGCGGGACACCTGGAGCCGGTCCCGGCGGCGACGGGGCCCGGTCGGGCGACGTTCCTGGAACTCTTCTTCGACCTGGCCTACGTCTTCGCGCTCACCCGCATCTCCGCGCGCGCGTTCGAGGATCTGACCAGTGGGCCGGGCCGGGAGAACGGCTGGGCGGCGGTCACCGGCGGCGGCAAGACGCTGCTGTTGCTGCTCGCGCTCTGGTCGATCTGGCAGGGCACCACCTGGACGACCAGCCGGTACGACCCGTACCGGATTGCGTTGCAGAGCGTGGTGCTGACCGCCCTGGTGGCCGGGATGGTGATGGGGGTGGCGATCCCCCAAGCGTTCAGCCAGACCGCGCTGATGTTCGCGGTGGCGTACGTGGTCGCGCAGGTCTCCCGACCGGTGGTCCTGTCGATGGTGTTCGGGCCGCGCCCATACCGCTGGCTGAAGGTGCGCATGGCGGTGGTGTTCGCCGTCACCGGGGTGCTGTGGATCACCGGGGCGCTGCTGGGAACAGGCGCTCAGGTGCTGCTCTGGACGGCGGCGCTGGTCCTTGAGTACGCGGCCGCCTGGTTCGGCTGGCCGGTGCCCGGGCTGGGCCGGTCGACGGTCTCGAAGTGGGAGATCGCCGGGGAGCACCTGGCCGAGCGCTACCAGCAGTTCTTCCTCGTCGCGCTGGGCGAGACGCTCCTGGTGGCGGGGCTCACCTACACCAAGGCACCGTACAAGGCGGGGCACGCCTGGGCGTTCTCGCTGGCCCTGGCGACGTCGATCCTGCTGTGGCGGGTCTATGTGCAACGGGCCGGGCAGGTCTTGGCCGAGGCGGTGATGAAGGCCCGGCGCCCCGCCAGTATCGGCCGCTCCGCGGCCAACACCCACCTGGTCATGGTGGTGGGCCTGGCCGCGACCGCGATCGGCTACGAGCTGATCATCGAACAACCGTTGGACCGGATCCCGGGGCCGTGGCTGGCCACGGTGCTGGGTGGGCCGGCGCTGTTCCTGGCCGGCCGGGCCCGCTTCGAGTACGAGGTGTTCGGGCGGGTCTCCCGCGCACGGTGGATCGCCATCCTGGTACTGGCGGCGGCTGCCGTCCCGTTGCTGCACCTGCCCGGACTGGCCGCCACCGCCGTTGCGGCGCTGGTGCTCGGCGCGGTCGCGGTCGCCGACGCCCGCCGGGCCCACGGCGCCCCACCGGAGGCCGCCGCGCCACCGTCCTGATCGAACGACGTACGACGATGTGAAGCCGGGGGATCCGGTTAGTCTCGGCGGGTGACCTTCTCGCTCGTCGCCCGCTCCGCCGACGGCCGCCTGCACGGCGTGGCCGTCGCCAGCAAGTTCCTCGCCGCCGGGGCGTTGGTGCCGGCCGCCGCCGCCGAGGTGGGCGCGCTGGCCACCCAGGCGCACGTCAACCTCGCCTACCGCCCGCAGGGCCTCACCCTGCTGCGCACCGGGGTGGCCGCCGCCGACGTGGTGGCCGGGCTGATCGCCGCCGACCCCGAGCGGGAGCACCGCCAGCTCGGCATCGTGGGGGCCACCGGCTCGGGCGCCAACTGGACCGGGCCGGCCTGCCACCCGTGGGCCGGCGGCCGGACCGGCGACGGCTGGGCCGCGCAGGGCAACGTGCTCACCGGCCCGGAGGTCGTCGACGCCCTCGGCGAAGCCTGGCTGGCGGGAACGGCGCTGCCCTTCGCCGAGCGGCTGGTCGCCGCGCTACGGGCCGGCGACGAGGCCGGCGGCGACCGGCGTGGCCGGCAGAGCGCCGGCCTGCTCGTGGTCGAGAGCGGCGGCGGGTACGGCGGCACCAGCGACGTGGTGGTGGACCTGCGCGTGGACGACCACCCGAACCCGGTCGCCGAGCTGGGTCGCCTGCTCACTGTGCACACCATGCTGTTCGGCCGACCCGACCCGGCCACCCTGCTCGACCTGAGCGGCGCGGTCGCCGACGAGGTGGCGGCGTTGCTCGGCGCGCTGGGCCATCCGGTGCACGAGGACGGCACGGAAGCGGCGTTGATCTCCTGGGCCGGGTTGGAGAACCTGGAGGAGCGGCTGGTGCCGGGGCGGATCGACCCGGTGGTGCTGACGCACCTGCGCGGTGTCGCCCCGCACGTCCCCGCACCCCGCTCCGCGAGCTGACCCGCCCAGGCCGGTGCCGGCCGCGACCAGGGTCAGCGGCCGAAGGCGAGCCAACGGAAGTTGGCGGCGTCGATCGCGGCCTGTTCCGGGGCGGTCAGCGCCGCTCGGCCGGTGGTCTTGCGGATCAGGGTCAGCTCGTCCCAGCGCAGCCCGGCCGGTGTCGGTTTCCCGCCGGTGAGCAGGTCGGCGATCACCGCAGACGCCTGCGGGGTGAGCCATGGCCGCCGGCCCAGCGCGGCGGCCAGGTCCAGACCGTGCACACCCACCTCGACGACCCGGGTCCGCAGGAACTCGGTGAGGAGCATTGCGTCGCCGTGCCGGGTGCGTACCACCCGATCGGTCGGCGCGGCGGCGACCGCCACGTCGGTGGTCCGCCAGGCCCGGTCCAACTCGGTCGCCAGCGCTGCTCGGTCCACCTGTAGCGCGTCCTGCCGGCCACCGGCGATCCGGTCGGCGTCCACCTGCGCGGTGAACTTCGCCCTGCCGAAGTAGCCCGCGGCGTCCACCTCGGGGCGTGGCGGGGCCGGCGCAGCGAGCATGTCGGCCAGCCGGCCCACTCCGGTGCGGATGTGGGCGATCAGCTCCCGGACGGTCCACGGCGGGCAGTCGGTGGGTCGGTCGAGGTCGGCGTCGACCAACTCGGCCAGGATCTCGGTGAGCTGCGCGCACTCGGCGGAGAACGCCACGCGGACGGGTTCCCTGCGGCTGCGGGCATCCAGGTTCCCGATCATCCGCGGATCCTCCTGATGCCCGCTCAGCCCTTGACCCTTGGCACCAGCCGGTGCACGACGGTGAGCGCCAACGCCATCACCACCGCCATCGTGCCGGCGATCCCGGCGGCGCTGCCCGCGTACCCGACGAACAGGGGACGGCGGGCCAACTCCTCCGGCCCGGTGCCGCGCAGGTCCAGCAGCCAGGACAGGGAGAGCCCGCAGGCCACCAGGGCGAGCACACCACCGAGCCCGAGCACCAGCGCGGCGACCCGGTGCGCGTCGCCGGGGGCGATCTCGGCCTGCTCCCGCTGGGCGACCAGCAGCAGCAACCCGGCCAACGCCGCCCACACACCCACCACCAGGTACGCGGCGACCGCGTCGCTGGGCCGGTGCCAGCCGGCGGAGAGGGTGGCGACTCCGGCGACGGCGGCGTAGCCGGCACCGATGAAGGCGCCGACGGCCCGCACCTTGCGCGGCAACACGAGCATCAGCGCGACCGCCACCGAGGCGGCCACCGTGGCGTGCCCGCTCGGGAGGCTGTTGCCCACCGCCGCGCGTTCCGGGTCGACACCGTAGTCGGGCCGGCTCAGCCCGTACTTGAGCAACTGGGTCGTGACGTTCGCTCCGGCAATGAGCAGGGTCGCGGTGATCGCCAGGGCGATCCGCCCCCGGATCAGCGCGATGAACCCGATCATCGCGGTGGCGGCCAGCAGCGAGACCACCGACATCGCGTTGAGGATCCGGTCGACCGGACCGTCGATGGTGTCCTGCCCGATCCGGTTGCCGGTGAGGGCTACCGTGTCCACCCACTGACCGATCTCAAGGTGCACGGCCACCCGCCACACGGCGAGGAAGGCGGCCGCCTGGACGAGGGCCAGTACGACCAACCAGACCGCGGTCCAACCCCGTGCCGTCGCGCGCATCCGCACACCGTAGCGGCAGGTGTCGGCGGTCCGGCCGGTGGCCTGCCGCCAACCGCCGGTTAGGTTGTGCCGGAGGCGAGGAGGCGGTGGTGAGCGGAACACCGGAGCGCGACAACGGCCCGGCCGAACCCGGCCCGGAGCAGCGTGAAGGCGACAACCCGGGGTCGCGAGGGCCGGCTCGGGCCGGCTCGGACACCGGTCCGGGTGGGCCGGCGCGCGTCGAGTCGCTGACGGATCTGCTGGGCGGGCGACGCGGTGCCATCGACGCCACCCTGCCGCCGCTGGCGTTCGCGGCGGGCTGGCTGCTGGGCGGCGAGTCGCTGTGGGGCGGGGTCGGCGCGGCGCTGGTCGTGGGCGCGGTGGTGGCCGGCGTACGGCTGCGTCGAGGTGACCGGCCGCGCTCGGTGCTGATCGGGCTGCTGGCCGTCTGCGTCGCGGCGTTGATCGCGGTGCGCACCGGCCGGGCCGAGAACTTCTTTCTGATCCAGGTGCTGTCGAACGCCGCGAGCGCTCTGGCGTGGACGGTCAGCATCGTGGTGCGGTGGCCACTGCTCGGTGTGCTGGTCGGCGCGGTGCTGGGCCAGCGCGCCCGGTGGCGGCGCGACCCGGCGCTGCTGCGCGGGTACGGCCGGGCGAGTTGGGTGTGGACGGCGACCTACCTGCTGCGGCTCGCCGTGTTCGTGCCGCTCTACCTGGGTGGGCAGGTGCTCGCGCTGGTGGTGGCCCGGGTGGCGCTGACCTGGCCGCTGGTCGCCGCGGCGCTGGCGCTGAGCTGGGTGGTGCTGCGGCGTTCGCTGCCGGCCGGGCATCCGGGGCTGCGTCACCCGGTCGCGCCGCCTCGCTGAAACCAGTCCCGCAGGGCCAGACCGGGGCAGAGAAGCGGCCGGACGCGGGGCAAAAAAGTGGAGAGGCCGCCACGGGGGGAGCGGCCTCTCCGGTGACGTACGTTACTCCGTCACAGTCCTCGGTGTGATCCCGCGGCGGCCCGAATTTCTGGGCTTTTTCGCGCGTAGCTCCAGTCCGGGCGGTGGGGTGGGCCAGCCGATCCGCTGCGTCGGCCAGATGGCTGGCCCACCCCGGCCTGACCGTGGGTGTCAGGCCGTCCGCCAGCCCCGGTCCGCGTTCCCCGGACCCGGGCCGGATCCCGGGGTGGGCGGTCCACGCCACCCACCCCGGGTCGTCTCAGCCGTTCGGGAACATGCTGCCGTAGTCGGCGTACGCCATGGCGACGTCAGCCTGTGCCCAGAACCGGTGGTAGTTGAAGCTCGGCTCCGCACCACCGTCCAGGTACGCCTGCACCTTGGGCCAGTCCGGGTCGTTCTTGTAGAAGGACCGGATGTCGAGGAAGCTCTTGCCGGCGGCGATGGTGTCGCCGTTCGGCATCTTCCCGGTCCAGCCCGACGGGACGTAGAGGCCCTGCCCGGTGGACGCGTTGTAGACGTCGTCGAAGCGCCGGTAGTCGCCACGCTTCTCGGTGGTGGAGACACCCTTGGCGTCGCTGGCGGCCGACAGGGCGTCGAGCAGCCCCTTGGCGGTGTTCTTCGCCGCCACGTTGCCCGACTTGGCCGCGTAGGCGATCAGGATCCGGGCGTAGGCGGCGGTGACACCGACGTCCTGACCCTTGCTGATGACCTCGACGTGCAGGCCGGTGTTGGGCTGCGGGTTGGACGGGTTCCAGGTGGTCGGCTGACCGGTCCACGCCATGTCCGACGGGATCGACCAGTTGGTGCCGAGGGTGGTGTTGGCGATCGCCCAGGGCACCCACTTGTCCAGCAGCGCCTTGGCCTTCGCGTTGCCGGTCTGCTGGTACAGCTCGGCGATGCGCTGCATCGACCAGGCCTGCATGCCGAACCACTGGTTCGACGGCGGGTCGTTGTAGACCGGGTCGACGTCGTAGAACATGCCGTAGAAGGTGCTGGTGCCGGCCGGCGGCTGGGCGTAGCTACCGTCCCAGCTGTTGGTGGCGCCACCGGCGATGCCGCCCTCGGCGGACTGCAACCAGGTGTAGAACTCCAGCTGCCGCTCGAAGCTCTTGGTCCAGTCGGCGACCGCTGTCGACGACTGCGGCTTGAGCTCCGGGGTGTTGGTCAGCGCCCAGGCCGCGAACGGGTTCTGGTAGCCGAAGTGGTTGTGGCTGGAGCCGATCCGCCAGGACCAGTTCTGGCTGGCGTCGTACGCGCCGCCCCAGGCGTAGTACCAGGACAGCAGGTAGTGCGCCGAGTCCTTGCCGCTGCCGGCGGGGCAGGTGCTGGCCCCGACGCAGTTGCCGATCTTCTTGAAGTACTTGTCGAACATCGCGTACCGCAGGTAGTCGCCCATCTTCGCGGCCTTGGCGATGGTGGCCGCGACGTCGGCCTGCTTGTTCTGCGCCTTGGACCAGGTCAGCGCCCAGTACGCGGCCTGCACGGCGCGGGCGTCGGCGTCCGGGGCGTTGGTGTACTTCCACTGCTTGGCGGGGGCGCCGGTGTCCTTGACGAACAGGTCGAGGTAGCCGTACTGACCGCCGTGCTTGAAGGTGTCGCAGGAGGGCTGCGGAACGGTCTCCCACACCGACTCCTGGGTGCCCCGCTGGAAGGTGTTGATGTAGGCCGGCTTGGTGGTGCCGTCACCGCAGCGGCCGAAGCCGTAGGTGTTGTCGACGTCCATCAGCCAGTGCATGCCGTAGATGTCGCCGGTGCCGTAGGTGGACTGCAGCTCCGAGCGCAGCGGGTCCTGACCGACCGGGACGTTCGGGTTCAGCGCCGACGGGTACTGGCTGGGCAGGTTGTACTCCGCGGCGTACTGCGGGGTGCCCGCGGAGCCGGCGGTCGGCTGGTCGGCGTGCGTGGGGATGATGTACTTCTCCATCACCGTCCAGGCGTTGTTGAACGGGGCCCAGTTCTGGGTGACCTTGCCGTAGTAGGCCTCCAGCCAGAGCCAGAAGCTGAACGCCTCGGAGGTCGTTTCGTGGCCGTGGTCGGGCGCCTCGACGATCAGCGTCTCCACCGAGTGGTACGGCACACCCTCGGGGCTGAAGTAGCCCGAGTTCTTGATCTTGCCGTACTGCTCCAGGAACTTCGCGGTGTAGGCGTTGTCGCCGCCGGGGGTGTCGTTGTCGATCTCGGTGGCGCTGACCGCCAACGAAGCGAGACCGGTGGCGGAGGCGGTGATGGTGGCGGCGCCGCCGACGGTGTCGGTGTCCTCCGCCGCGGCGACCGTGACGGTGACCCCGGTGTTCCAGTTGCTCGGGGTCAGCGTGGCGGTGGCCGGCGAGACCGTGACGTCGGTGTCACCGGTGCGGGTGAGGGTGACCGGCACGTTGGCCGTCGGGGCGGCGCTGAGCTTCAGGTTGAAGGTGGCGCTGCCACCCTCGGTGACGCTCACCGCGGACGGGGTGGCGACCAGTGTCGGGCCGTTGGCGGCTCCGACGGTGAACGCCTTCTCGTCGACCCCGATGCCGTTGGCGTTGTCGTACGCCTTGGCCTGGACGGTGTAGCTGCCGGCCGGCAGGTCCTCCTGGGTGTACGCGTACGGGGCGGAGGTGTCGGTGTTGATCAGCAGGCCGTTGCGGTAGAACTCGACCTTGCTGATCGTCCCGTCCGGGTCGCTGGCGGTGGCCGTCAGCGGCACGTCGGCCGGCGCGGTGAACGGCCCGGCCGGCACGCCGAGGGAGACCGTCGGCGGCTGGTTGGCCGGGGTGCCGTTGCAGGGAGTGCCGTTGAGCGTGAACGAGGTGGGCTTCGGGTTGCTGCCCGAGTGGGCGCCGTTGAAGCCGATGGTGGTGGAGGCGCCGGTGGCAAGGTTGCCGTTGTACGACTCGTTTGTCGCGGTGACCTCGCTGCCGGTCTGGCTGAACTTGGCCGACCAGCCCTGGGTGACCCGCTGACCGCTGGTCGGGAAGGTCCACTTGAGCGTCCAGTTGCTCACCGGGTCACCCAG
This sequence comes from Micromonospora noduli, assembly GCF_003264475.1. NCBI lineage: Bacteria > Bacillati > Actinomycetota > Actinomycetes > Micromonosporales > Micromonosporaceae > Micromonospora > Micromonospora noduli. The sequence goes on from NZ_PYAC01000010.1 coordinate 76,460, forward strand.
GTTCTTGATGGTGACGTTCGCGGTGAAGCCGGTGTTCCAGTCGTTGGTCGCGTAGACCACGTCGCAGGCTGGTGCGGCCTGTGCGGCGCCGGCAGGCAGGGTCACCCCGCCGATGGCGAGCAGCGCGGCGGCGGCGATCGCCACGCGCCGGCGTATTGCCAGTTGTCTCATGTGCGCGGTGTCTCCTCGGACCAGGCCGGGATGGTCCCCGGCGAGGCGCCTGCCCGCGAGGGTGGTGGTGGTCCGCGGGGATGTCGAGGCGCCGGGAAGGTGGTCTTCCCCGGGCCCGGCCGGGGTAGGGCGTGCGGCCCGCACGGGAGGGGGTCCCGCCGGCTGCGCTCGGGTGACCGTGACCGGAGCTGGTGCTGCCGGTTGCCCTCGGTGGACCCGCACTACGCGATGTGGCTCCTGTCGCGTCGAATCGACAGTGTGCCATGGAAGCGCTCCCACAACAAGCGAACGGGGCGCTGGATCAGCTCCTTGTTTCGATCTCGTTTTGGGTCTTTCACAAAGGCGTGACGGGCGTTACAGTCGCAACATCGGTCGATGGGAGCGCTTCCATCGACAAGGTTCCAACAAGAAGATCGCTGGGGTCGTTCCTGACGAGCCCAGGGAACCAGACCGAGGGCCGACGACGGGCCAGCCCGGACGCCGTCGTCAGCCATCGTCCCGCCACAGGGAGGGAGGTGGAACCAGAGCCACTCGCGTGGCCCGGCTCCCGCGCGACACGCACGGCAGGACCCAAATTCCGCCCGTGTGTGTGCAGTTACGGTGGGGACGGGGGTTGCCCTCCCCCGTCCCCACACTAAACCCCCGTACACGATAGGAAAAGAGGCCGACGGGACAGGCGCGCCGCGCCGCCCGGACGGCCTCGTTCGCTGCCCGGGGCCACACACCCGCCTCCCACCCGCCAGCGCCGGCCGTCCTGACGGCCGGCTGACCGGCCGGCAGCGTCTGCCCTATCATGGGAGCGCTCCCGAATCTTTCGGCGGTGGCCCCGTATCCATGAGGAGAATCCATGTCGATACCTATCGGGCCCGCCGGCCCGCTGCGCTTCCCGGAGAACTTCGGCTGGGGCGCGGCCACCTCCGCCTACCAGATCGAGGGCGCCGCCAAGGAGGACGGGCGCGGCGAGTCGGTCTGGGACACCTTCAGCCGCGTCCCAGGGCGCACCCGCAACGGCGACACCGGCGACGTGGCCATCGACCACTATCACCGCTACGCCGAGGACCTCGACCTCATGCGCGACCTCGGGTTGCGCAGCTACCGCTTCTCCATCTCCTGGCCCCGGATCCAGCCCGACGGCACCGGCACGCCCAATCAACGCGGCCTCGACTTCTACCGCCGCCTCCTCGACGGCCTGCACGAGCGCGGAATCACCCCGATGGCCACGCTGTTCCACTGGGACCTCCCGCAGGCGCTCCAGGACGCCGGCGGCTGGGAGTCACGCGACACCGCCCACCGCTTCGCCGACTACGCCGACGTGGTCTTCCGCGCCCTCGGCGACCGGGTGCCCGCCTGGCTCACCATCAACGAACCCAAGACCGTCGTGCAGAACGGCTACCTCACCGGCCACCACGCCCCCGGGCGACAGGACCCGGACGCCGCCTACCTGGTCGCCCACCATCTGCAACTCGCCCACGGGTTCGCCGTCGCCGCGCTGCGGGCCACCGGCAGCGACAGCCGCATCGGCCCTGCGCTCAACCTGCACCCCTGCTACCCCGCCGACGACTCCCCGCAGGCTGCCGCGGCCGCCCACCTCTACGACGCCTACGAGAACCGCCTCTATCTCGACTCCCTGCTCAGGGGCAGCTACCCGGAGGACCTGCTGGCCGACCTGGGCCCGCAGAGCCGGATGGTCCAGGGCATCCGCGACGGCGACCTGAAGACCATCTCCGCGCCGGTCGACCTGCTGGCCGTGCAGTACTACACCCCGATCTACGTCACCGGCGACGGCGGCACCGCGCACCGCTGGGCGACCTCCGAGGCCGAATGGCAGCAGATCTACCCCGAGGGGATGTACGACCTGCTGACCCGGATCACCCGCGAATACGGGCCGATCCCGCTCACCATCACCGAGAACGGGCTGCCCACACCGGACACTTTGGGCGCGGACGACACCGTCCAGGACGCCGGCCGGATCAGCTTCCTGCGCGACCACCTCACCGCCGCGCACCGGGCGATCGCCGACGGAGTGCCGCTGGAGAGCTTCCACGTCTGGTCACTGCTGGACAACTTCGAGTGGGACCAGGGCTACGACCAGCGCTGGGGCCTGGTCTACGTCGACTACGCCACTCAGCGTCGGGTGCTCAAGAACTCCGCCACCTGGTACCGCTCCGTCATCGCCGACGGCGGCTTCTGACCGCGCCGCCACCCGGACGGCCGGGCCCGGACGGCTCGGCTCGGGTGAGCCGTGACCGTCCGGGCCTCGGCCGGCTCACTCAGCGGGGCAGCGCCTGCTGCAACTCCGCCCGCAGGGCCGGGGTGAGCATCTCCCCCGCCTGCTTGGCCAGCCGGGCCATCTCGTAGCCCACGACGCCGATGTCCGCGTCACCGGCGGCCAACGTGGCCAGAATCGAACCGTCGCGGATCTGCATCACCAGGAAGTAGCCACGGCCCATCTCAACCACCGTCTGCTTGACGACATCGCCGTCGAACATCGAGGCCGCGCCCGCGGTGATACTCATCAGCCCGGAGGTCACCGCGGCGAGCTTGTCCGCGTTGTCACGCGGCAGGTGATCGGAGATCGCCACCAGCAGCCCGTCAGAGGAGACCACCACCGCGTGCGCCACACCCGGCACCCGCTCCGCGAACGCGCTCACCAGCCAGCTCAGGTCACGCGCCTCCTGGCTCAACGTCGTCACTGTCGTCGTCCCCTTTCGTCGTGCCCCCCGGACGGTGGCACGGGTATCTCGGTGGTGTCCTCAGCCTCGGCGCGCCGTACTCCGCTGTAGAGCCGCGAGAGCATGCCGCCGACCGCCTCCGGGTCCGGGTCGGTGCGGGTCGGTGCCGTCATCGGTTGTGCCGAACGGGTGACCGCGCTCAACTGCGCCATGGGCACCCGCACCGGCAATCCCCGCTCATTGGTGCCGGCGGTCACCGGGATCGTCGGTGGCGCCGCCGCAGCGGGCACCACCGGCGCGGTCGGGCCCTGCCGCGAATACCAGCCCCCGCCGGCACCGCGATCAGCGGCGGGGGTCAACACGTCCTCGGCGCGTACCGGCACCGGGCGGCCCTGACGCGGCACGCCGACGCCCGGCGGGCGGCCGGCCACCGGCAGGTCCCGCACCGCGCCGTTCGGCATCGGGGCAGCGGCCTGCCGGGCTGCCCCGGGCTGCGGAACCAACCCCCGCGCCGCGCTTGACGCCAGCATCCGGGCCGACGGGGGCGCATCCAACTCCACAGTGCCCGCCGGAGCCAGCAGCACCGCGGGCAGGGCGAGCCGGGCGACCAGCCCGTCCTCACCGCCCTCCAACCGCACGCGGACGCCCAGCCGGGCCGCGAGGTGACTGACCACGAAGAGCCCCATCCGCTCCACCGCCGCGACGTCCGCGGCCGGAGGGCTGGCCAGCACCTCGTTCGCCTGCACCAACGCGGTCGGGCTCATACCCAGACCCCGGTCGACGATCTCGATCAGCGCACCCCCCGCCTCGACCCGGGCGGTCACCACCACGACGGTGTCCGGACGGGAGAAGGCAGTGGCGTTCTCCAGCAGCTCGGCCAGCAGGTGCACCAACTCGCCGACGGCGTGCCCCACCACGTGCACATCGGCAACCGACTCGATCCGGACCCGCTGGTACTGCTCGATCTCCGCGGCGGCGGCCAACAGCACCGCACCGAGCCCGACCGGCCGGTTCCACCGGCGGGTCGAGTCGGTGCCGGCGAGCACCAGCAGGCTCTCGTCGTTACGGCGCATCCGGGCGGCCAGGTGATCGAGCTTGAACAGGTTCTCCAGCTGGTCCGGGTCGCTCTCCTCGCGTTCGAGGTCGTCCAGCAGTTCCAGCTGACGCTCCACCAGCACCTGGCTACGGCGGGCCAGGTTGACGAACATCGCGTTGACGTTGCGCCGCATCAGCGCCTGCTCGACGGCGACCGTGACCGCGCTGCGGTGCACCGCCACGAACGCCTCAGCCAGCTCGCCGATCTCGTCGAGTGAGCGGACCACAGCCGGCGCGACATCGATGCGCGGCACCCCACCGGTGACGGTCTTCAGTCGGTCCAGGGCGTCCGGCAACTCGACCTGGGCGATCCGCAGCGCCTGGCTGCGCAGCATCCGCATCGACCGGGCGACCGACCGCCCGATGAGCAACGAGATCAGCAGGGCGGCCAGCAGGACCGTGACCACCCCGCCGACGACCAGCAGGGTCGTCCGCAGCTGATCGTCGCTGGCCTCCTCGGCCTGCCGTACGGCGTCGTCGAGCACACCCGCCTCAAGCTGACGCAGCAGCTCCTGGCGTTGCTGGCTGGCCGACCACCACTGCTCCGACGGCAGCACCTGCGGCGACGCGCCGCCGGAGGACAGGCTGCGCTCCTCCAACCCCGTGGCGACCAGGAAATTCGGCGACACCGAGGTCTCGTCGTAGCGGCGGATCTGCTCACTGGTCGCGGCCACCCGGAACGCGCCGAGCGCGGTGAGTTGCTGACCGCGCAGGTCGGCGAGGATCACCCGGTCCTCGGTGCCGTACGCACCGACGCGGGCGGCGGCGTAGAGCTGGGCCCGCACCCGGGAGGAGAGCTCCTTGACCCGGGCCAACTGGACGTAGCGCAGCACCGCGTCGTTCAACGCCGGCTGGTTCTGCCCCGGCGTCGGTTCGGCGAGCAGGTCGAGCAACGCCCCGATGGCCCGGTGGTAGTTGCTCAGGATGGTCTCGCTGCTGAGCACCGCCGGCGGAATCGCCGCGCGGATGTCGACCACCTGGTCGTACGCCTCCAGCGCCTCGGAGAAGGCCACCCGCCAGGACGCGTCCGCGTCCGCCAACGGCTCGGCGGCGCGGCTGAGGTCCACGATGGCCTTGTCGGTGGCCGCCTGCAACGGCTTCAGGTCGTTCGCGGCGGCCTGCCGGTCACCGCCCTTACGCAGCTCACCCAGCTCCCCCGCCGAGCGGTCCCGCTCCTGCTGGAGCTGGTGCACCGCCGCGGTGATCTGCCGGCCGATGCCGACCTGACTGGAGAAGTCGTTCAACGCCGTCGTCCGCCCCACCAGGGTGCTGGTCTGCACCCCGGCGAGCAGGAGGAACGCCATCGACGGCACCAGCAGCACTGTGGCGAGCTTCGTGCTCATCCGCCAGTCGCGCAGCCGGAACGGCGATCGCCGTCGATGCGGAACGACTCGGACATCGAAGCGGCGTCGGCGATGGTTCGACACCGCGCCGTTCGCCGGGTCGGGACCTGCCGCCACCCTGCCTCCTCCGTCCTACCGCGTCCACCGCGGTCGGGGGAGCGCAGTCCATCCAACCAGGCTCGGTACCGCTGTCAACGGCCCGGGCGAGGCCGAGGTTCAGGAAGGATACTGCGGGTGGGAACGTCCTGCCGTGGTCGGTAAAACCAGCTCGTCCGTCCGGCCGATGTCGGCGAGCTGGATCGCGTCACCGAAGCGCCCCAGAGCCACCAACGCGGCACCGGTGGCGCCGATCTCCGGGTTGCGTTGATGCGACACCGGTCGCGGTGCGAGCGCGGTCGCGAAGGCCTGCCGCCACCACACCGAGGCGGCCACCGCACCGCCGCCCAGCACCACACCGACCGGTTTGTCGATGGTAGACTCCAGCACCCCGAGATCCTCGGCGACCAGCTCACACAACCCCTGCATCAGCCCGGCCAGGATGTCGACCGAGGTGGTGCTGAAGCTCAGACCGCGCAGCTCACCGCTGCCCGCCGGCGCCAGCCCGGGCGCCCGGTCGCCACCGAAGCGGGGATCCGCCGGCCGGCCACCGCCCGTCGGCACCAGCGCCAGCGCCGCGTCCAGCTCGGCACCCCGGGGCAACCGCAGCTCCCGGTCCGCCCAGGCGAAGAGGTTGCCGCCGTTGGCGTACGCGGCCCCGGTCACCACGTGGTCGTGGTCGACCCGGTAACGCCACAGCCGTTCGGGCAGGCGCGGCATCGGCTCGCCCGCCGGGATCCGCTGCATCAGCCGTACTGCCGCGGAGGTGCCCACTGTGACGGCGGCCCGGCTCGGGTCGACGCAGCCGGAGCCGACGTTCGACGCCCCACCGTCGCCCACCGGCGGCGTCCACCGGGCCTGCGCCAACTGCGGCCACCGACGGGCCAGGTCGACCCGGAGCCGGCCGTGCCAGTCCAGCTCGCCCAGCGGCGGCAGCTCCTCCGGTCGCGCCTCGGCCAGCGTCAGCGCCTCCTCGTCCCAGCGCAGGGTGCGCAGGTCCAGCAGACCGGTCCCGGAGGCCTGGGAGATCGACATGGGCGCCGTGTCGAGCAGTTCGCCCAGCACGTACTCGGGCAGACCGACGAACCGGGCGATCGGGGTGCCGGACTGCTCGCGCACCCAGGGCAACCGCATCGACCAGTACGAACGGTGCCACCAGCAGCCGGTGCGCTGGTGGAAGCCGTCCGGGTCGGCCGGGCCGGCGGTGCGCCCGACCGGGGCGGGCCGGGTGTCCAGCCAGGTGACCACCGGGCCCATGGGGGCGCCGCCGCGGTCCAGCGGGAGCACCGAGTGCCACTGGGCGGAGACCGCCACCAGGCCGACGTCGTGCAGGTGCCCCGAGTCGGCCAGCTCGTCCAGGCACTCGACCAGGCTCGCCAGATAGTCCGGACCGGACAGCGTGCCGGTGCCGTCGTCGCCGATGGCGAGGTCGACCTTGCGGCGGGCCAGAGCGCCGGGCAGCGGCTGGGTGTCCGCGTCCAGCACCAGCCCGCGTACCGAGGAGGTGCCCAGGTCGAGCGCGAGAATGTTCATCGCCGGTCAAGTTACCCCGTGCCAGCCGGGCGACGGGCGCGTAGGGTGGATCACATGCTCGCGCAGTTGACCAGTTGGTGGCCCGCCGACCCGGCGGCCACCACCCGCGCGTAGCTCCATCCACGCGGCCGCCATCGAGGCGGTCGCCGGATCTCCCGGCTCCAGGGCCGCCCGACGGCGGCACCCAGCCCCACGGAGACCCCGATGACCCACCTGACCGACCTGCTCGCCGCCGTCGCGCACGGCGTCGACCCCGGCCCCTTCGCGCTGCTGCGCCGCGAGGGCGCGGACGAACTGGACCTGTTCAGCGGCCCAGTCGACACCGTCGAAGAGCTCACCGACCTCCCGCTGCCGACGGGCCCGCCCGGGGCACGGACGCTGGCCCTGGTGCCGTACCGGCAGATCACCGAGCGCGGCTTCGCCTGCGTCGACGACGCCGCCCCGCTGGAGTTCCTCCAGGTCCGCGAGCACCAGCGGATCACGCTCACCGACGCCCTCGCCGCGCTGCCCGACGAACCGGTGCACACCACCGACGCCGGCTTCGACGTCAGCGACGAGGAGTACGCGCGGACCGTGCAGCGGGTGCTGTCCGAGGAGATCGGCCGCGGCGAGGGGGCGAACTTCGTCATCCACCGCGCCCTGCACGCCACAGTGCAGGGCCCACCGCTGAAGGCCGCGCTGGCCGCACTGCGCCGGCTGCTGGTCGCCGAGCGCGGCGCGTACTGGACGTTCGCGGTGCACACCGGCACCCGGACGCTGGTCGGAGCCAGCCCGGAGCGCCACGTCAGCGTCGACGACGGACTGGTGATGATGAACCCGATCAGCGGCACCTTCCGCTGCCCCGGTGGGGTCGCGGACCGGGCGGCCCTGCTGCGCTTCCTCGCCGATGAGAAGGAGACCGAAGAGCTGTACATGGTGCTCGACGAGGAGCTGAAGATGATGGCCACCGTCGCCGAGCACGGTGGGCAGGTGATCGGCCCGTACCTGAAGGAGATGTCGCACCTGGCGCACACCGAGTACCTGCTCGCCGGGCGGGGCACCCGCGACGTGCGGGAGGTGCTGCGCGAGACGATGTTCGCCCCCACCGTCACCGGCAGCCCGATCGAGAACGCCTGCCGGGTGATCGCCCGACACGAACGCCGGGGCCGGGGCTACTACGGGGGCGTGCTGGCACTACTCGGCCACGACGAGGGCGGCCGGCAGACGCTCGACGCCCCGATCCTGATCCGGACCGCCGAGATCTCCCCCACCGGCCGACTGCGGGTGCCGGTCGGTGCGACCCTGGTCCGGCACTCGACGGCGGCCGGCGAGGTGGCCGAGACGCACGCCAAGGCCGCCGGGGTGCTGGCCGCGCTCGGCCTCGGGCCGGCGGCGTCCGTCGGCGACCGCGGGCCGGTCGCGCGCCTGGCCGACGACCCGGCGGTACGCGACGCGCTGGCCGCCCGCAACGCGCCGCTGGCGCGATTCTGGCTGGATCAGCGGTCACCGGACGCGCCCGGACTGCCCGGGCTGGTCGGCCGCCGGGTGTTGATCGTGGACGCCGAGGACACCTTCACCGGAATGCTGGCCCACCAACTGAGCGCGTTGGGTCTCGCGGTGACCACCCTCCCCTGGCACGCGAGCGGCCCGGTCGACGACTACGACCTGGTGGTCGCCGGTCCCGGACCGGGCGACCCGGGCAGCACGGACGAGCCGAAGATGCTGGCGCTGCGGAAGCTGCTGACCGGGCTGCTGGCCACCGGCCGTCCGACCCTCGCGGTCTGCCTCGGCCATCAGGTGCTGGCCGGGCTGCTGGGGCTGACGCTGCACCGCAGGGACGCGCCCTACCAGGGGTTGCAGCGGGAGGTGCCGCTGTTCGGCCGGACCCGCCGGGTCGGGTTCTACTCGACGTTCACCGCCCGCTCCGACGCCGACCGGCTGACCACCGCGTACGGGCCGGTGGAGCTGGCCCGGGACCCGGACGACGGCGCCGTGCACGCGCTGCGGGGACACGGCTTCGCCGGGGTGCAGTTCCACGCGGAGTCGGTGCTCAGCCCGGACGGGCTCGCCGTGCTCAGCGAGCTGTTGACCGAGCTGCTGCCCGCGCCACGCCCGGACGAGCTGTCCGCGACGCGCGGAGGCGCATAGTCGCCCCGGCCCGGGGGTAGGGCTGGATGGACCGGCGGCGCGGACGGGCCGAGAGCCCCCGCCCGCGCCGCCGGTCGCCCTCGTCCGTCAGCCGGCCAGGCCCGCCTTCAGCGCCGCACCCATCTGCACGGCGCGCCGGGCGGTCAGCGCGCACGCCCCGAGCGCCACGGCGTCCGGGGCGATCTCCCCGTTGTTGCTGGTGTGCGAGGGGCCGTACGGGTTGCCGGCGATGAACTGACTGGTGTCGGTGTAACCGGGGGTGACCACCACACCGCCCCAGTGGTAGAAGACGTTGAAGAGCGAGGTCAGCGTGGTCTCCTGACCCCCGTGCGAGGTCGCCGTCGAGGTGAAGGCGGAGTAGACCTTGTTGGCCAGCGCGCCCTGGGCCCACAGCGGGCCGGTGGTGTCGATGAACTGCTTCAGCTGCGCCGCGACCATGCCGTACCGGGTCGGCGCGCCGAGGATCACCACGTCGGCCCAGGCCAGGTCGTCGACCATCGCCTCGGGCACGTCCTGGGTCTCCAGGCGGTGCGCCTGCCAGCCGGAGTTGGAGCGGATCGCCTCGTCCGGCGCCAACTCGCGCACCTTGCGCAGGCGCACGTCGGCACCGGCGTCCCCGGCGGCCTCACACACGGCCTGCGCCATCTGGTACGTGATGCCGGTGGCGCTGTAGTAGATCACCGCTACCTTGGTCTGGGCAGCCATCAGAGTGTCCCCTTCTCGTCTCGGATCAGCTCCCGCGACTACCCGTTGCGGACCCGCTCTAACGACAGCCCCGGCGCTCCCGGTTACCGGTCCGCCGGCTCAAGTTTTCCGCAACTTCCCGGTCGTTCCGGCCCGACGTCGCGCCCGGACCGCGATCCTGGTGCCATCGGTGCCGGCGGGATCGAGCCGCCGCCCCGCACCGGGCACCTGAACGGGGGATCGCGCTCCGCCGGCAACGGCGCTGGCGCAGCGCGATCAGGGGACGATCACCGCTCCCCGCGCCCCGCTCCGGCTCAGCGGACCAGGGTCGCCATCAGCCGGTCCAGCTCGGCCGCCGGGTCGACGGTGAGACCGGTGTGCACCGGCCCCGTCTGGATCATCGTGCTACGCGGCGCGGCCAACCAGTGGAACCGCTCACCGAGGCGCATCCGGGTCGCCGGCCCGTCACCGGAGCAGGTCCGGTCCCAGGAGTCGAGCACCGCGGCCACCGCCGGCAGGTCGACGTCGGGCGCCAGCGCGCGAACCCGGTCGGCGTCCAGGTGCGTCCGCGCGGCCAGGAAGTCGCGCTGCTGGCAGTAGAGCAACACCCCGACGTTGATCTGCTCACCGCGCTCGATGCGGGGCACGAGCCGGATCAGCGCGTACTCGAAGGGTTGCCTCATGCCCCGCTCCCCGATGGCAGCCAGTCGGCCGTGCGGGCGACCCGGCGGGACAGGTGATTCAGGTACGCGTCGCGCGCCGCGTCGGCCGTCTCGAAGTCGGCGGCGGTCAACCACTCCCCCGGCACCAGGGCCAGCACCTCGGTGAGCAGCTCCGGGGTGACCTGGGGGGCCAGCTCGGCGTCGGCCTCGGCCAGCCGCGACGCGTACGGCGCCAGCACGTGGTCCTCCGCGCGGTAGGCCCGGTGCACAGCGGCCTCGGCGCGTGGCCAGTTGTGGTGGAAGTACAGCGAGGCGCCGTGGTCGATCAACCACAGCTCCCGGTGCCAGACGAGCAGGTTCGGATTGCGCCAACTCCGGTCGACGTTCTCCACGTACGCGTCGAACCAGAGCACCCGGGAGGCCAGCGCCGGGTCGACGGGGTGCGCCACCGGGTCGAAGCCCAGCGCCCCGGGCAGGAAGTCCATCCCGAGGTTGGCGCCGCCGCTGTTGCGCAGCAGCTCCTGCACCTCCTGGTCGGGCTCGGCCCGCCCGATCACCGGGTCGATGTCGAGGACCACCAGCGGCGGCACCCGCAACCCCAGCCGGCGCGCCAGCTCACCGCAGATCACCTCGGCGATCAGCGCCTTGGGCCCCTGCCCGGCGCCTCGGAACTTCGCCACGTAGGTGCCGAGGTCGTCGGCCTCCACCACGCCCGGCAGTGACCCACCCTCGCGCAGCGGGGTGACGTATCGGATCGCGGTGACCTGGCGGAGCACGCCGCCCACCCTACTGTGGCCGGCAGGGACGGGTGGCTGGCCGGCCCAGACCGGCACGCGCGGGTCAGTCGAGCTTGTCGCGTAGCTTGTCGACCTGGGTCTGCAGGCGGTCCACAGCGTTCTCGTTGTTGACGAACGTGGTGATGCCCGCGGCCAGACCGAGCCCGATCAGCACGGCCAGGATGCTGAGCACCAGGCCGCCGATCGACACGCCGCGACCGGTGACCCCGGGTCGGCGCGCCATCTTGAGGCCGACGATGCCGAGGATGATCCCGATGATGCCGAGGACCAACCCCAGCCAGGCGAGGATCGCCGTCAACACGCTGAACAGACCAGCCACTCCGAACACCAGGGCGAAGGTCGCCGCGGCGCTCGTCTTCGCGCGGGTGTCCCCCCGATGGCCGCGGGATCCGGCCGTTACGCCGGCGCCCCGCGCCGGCTCGCTTGCGGCAGTCATGAGATTCCCTTCCGTACGCGCGGCGCGCGTACTTGCGGCGAGGGCATTCCCCCGACGACCGCCGTTACGCCTCCCACCAGCAGGAGTGTCGGTGGTCGGCCCTAGGCTGGCCGCCCGGCCACGAAAAGGAGCGCCCGATGCCTGTCGACCTCAGCGCGGCCGACGCGCTGGCGCTGCGGATGACCAGCCTGCTGCTGCGCCCACACCCGAGCATCCGACCCGGCACCGTCGCCGAGGTGGTCGAGTGGTTCGGCGCGATGCAGGCACAGGATCTGGCCAGCGGGCTGTGGTCGCTGGGCGCCCGGCTACCCGGTCGCAGTGTGGCCGACGTGCAGGCGGCGTTGGAGCGGCGTGAGGCGCTGCGGACCTGGCCGATGCGGGGCACCGTGCACCTCGTCCCGTCCGCCGACGCCCGCTGGATGCTGGAGCTGACCGGCGTACGATCCCTGGCCGGCGTGGCGACCCGGCGGGCGCAGCTCGGGCTCACCGAGGCCGACGCGGACCGGGCGGTGGAGGTGCTCGGCACCGCGTTGGCCGGCGGCGGGCGACTCACCCGCGCGCAGTGCCTGGCCACCCTGCGGGCGGCCGGCCTGGGCACCGACGGGCAGCGTGGCTACCACCTGCTGTGGTATGCGAGCGTTCGCGGCGTGACGTGCGTGGCGCCGAACGTCGGCACCGAGCAGACCTTCGCCCTGCTCGACGAGTGGGCACCCACGTCCCACCGGCTGGAGCGGGACGAGGCGCTGGCTCTGCTCGCCCACCGCTACGTTCGCGGGCACGGCCCGGTCACCGACCGCGAGTTCGCCGGGTGGAGCGGCCTCACCCTGACCGACGCCCGGCGCGGCCTGGCCGCCGCCGACGACGCGCTGAGCACGGTACGCGTCGACGGCACTCCGATGTACGTCGACGCGGCAGTGGCCGACGCGCCACGCACCGCGCCGGACGACGTGTTGGCGCTGCCCGGCTTCGACGAGTATCTGCTCGGCTTCCGGGACCGCACGTTGATGCTCGACCCCGCCCACCAGGCGGCCGTCGTGCCGGGCAACAACGGCATCTTCCAGGCCACAGTGGTCCGCGCCGGTCGGGTGGTGGGCGTGTGGAAGCGCAAGGTCGGCCGCACCGCGGTCACCGTGACGATCCAGCCGCTCACCACGCTCGACGCCGCCGCACGGGCCCGGGTGGAGCAGGCGCTCGGGCGCTACGCCGCCTTCCTCGGGCTGCCGGCCCGCTACGACTGGTTGACCTGACCCGGCGGCGTCACTGCTCCGGTGGTGCCGGGTCGGCCGGTCGTGGGCGGGCGGCGCTGAGCAGGTCGACGATCCGGGTCACCCGGGGGTCCGCGCGGATCTGCGCCACGCTGGCCGGCAGCGGCAGCCGCCAGTTCGGGTACTCGTCCACAGTGCCCGGCATGTTGGGTTGGCGCACCTCACCCAGCACGTCGTAGAGGGAGACGCCGACCAGCCGGGTCGGGCTGGCCGCGAGCGCGGCGTGCATCGCCACCACCACCTCGCCGTCGTCGGGCGTCTTCGCCGGTTCAGCCGACTCAGACCCCACAGCCGGCTCGGGCAGCAGTCTCTCGGCAGCCAACATCGTGAGCAGCCGGTCCCGATCGTCGGCGGCGCGGGCCCGCTCCACCGCCACGTCGGTGCCGAGCAGCTTCAACTCGTCACGCACCCGCACGTGCTCACCGGTCAGGAAGCCCGGCGCGGTGGGCAGGTCGTGGGTGGAGATGGTGGCGAGGGCGTTGCGCGGCCACCGGGCCGGCGGGACGAAGTCACCGGCCTCGTCGCGGGCGAACCACAGCACTGTCGAGCCGAGCATGTTGCGCCCCCGCAACCCTCGGGTCACCGCCGGTTGGACCGTGCCGAGATCCTCACCGACCACCACCGCGCCGGCCCGGTGCGCCTCCAACGCGAGGATGCCGAGCATCGCCTCGGCGTCGTAGCGCACGTAGGTGCCCTCGGCGGCGCCGCCGCCCGGCGGCACCCACCACAGTCGCCACAGGCCGGCGACGTGGTCGACCCGCAGGCCACCCGCGTGCCGCAGGACGCGGCGCAGCATGTCCCGGTAGGCGGCGTAACCGGTGGCGGCGAGCCGGTCCGGGCGCCACGCGGCGAGCCCCCAGTCCTGGCCGAGCTGGTTGAAGTCGTCCGGTGGCGCGCCGACCCGCACGCCCTGGGCCAGCACGTCGGCGAGCTGCCATCCGTCCGCGCCGCCCGGGTCGATGCCGACGGCCAGATCGTGCAGGACACCGACCGGCATTCCCGCCGAGCGGGCCGCCGCCGTGACGGCGTCGAGCTGCTCGTCGCACAGGTGTTGCAGCCAGGCGTGGAAGGTGACCCGGTCGGCGAGGCGCCGACGCTGCTCGGCGACCGCCGGGGCGTCCGGGTGGTGCAGTTCCGCCGGCCAGGCACGCCAGTCGTTGCCGTGCCGCTCGGCGAGCGCGCACCAGGTGGCGAAGCTGGTCAGCGCCGGGTCCGCGGCAAGATCCACCGGCTGGGCGTACGGATGCAGCAACTCCAGGGCGCGCCGCTTGGCGGCCCACACCTCGTCGTAGTCGATCAGGGGCCCGCGGTCGGGACGCAACGCGTCGACCACCGCACGGGTGGCCGGGTCGGCCGCCCGGTACGCGGCGGTGTCGCTGACCCGTAGGTACAGCGGGTTGACGAAGCGTCGACTGGCGGGCGAATACGGTGAGGTGGCCACCGGATGCGCCGGCCCGACCGCGTGCAGCGGGTTGAGCAGCACCAGCCCGGCCCCGGTGTCACCGGCCCACCCGGTGAACTCGGCGAGGTCACCGAGGTCTCCCATGCCCCAGGAGCGCTCCGAGGTGAGCGCGTAGAGCTGGAGCATCCACCCCCAGCTCGACGGCGGCACCGGCAGCCGGCGCGGCACCACCACCAGTGTCACCTCCCGGTCGGCGCAGGCCAGCCGGTGCCAACCCAGCGGCAGGTCCGCCGGCAGCTCACCGTCGACCGCGCGACGGCCACCGTCCTCCAGGGTCACCACCCCGGGGCCGGGCAGCGCCCGGCTGCGCCCTTGGGTGAGCACGACCGTCTCCGGCAGGGCGCTCCGGTCGACCGCGCGGGCGGCGGCGAGCGCGTCGGCGATCGCCGACGGGCTGCTGGCGTCCACGCCGAGCAGCCCCAGCACACCCACCACGGTGTCCGGTGCGACAGCGACGCGGCGGTGCCGCCAATCCTCGTACCAGGTGGAAACACCGTGCGCGTTTGCCAGCGCGGCCAGTCGTCGGTTCATGCCGTCCCCCGCTTCACGACGAAACCTGCGACCACCTTGCCACGCCCGCCCCCACACCGCAGGGCACGCGCCCCCGCCCGCGCCCCGCGCGCCCCCGCCGCGCCGATCTTGCACTTCCTGTCCCGACACAAGGAGCCTTCCACCTGTATCGACAGCCGAAAGTGCAAGATCGGCGCGAGAAGGGCCGTCAGTCGGCGAGCGCGCCGGCGGCTCGACCCTCGTGCAGGGTCAGGTTGCGGCCGTTGGCCGGGTCGAACAGGTGGATCTTCTCCAGGTTGAACCAGACCCGCCGCGTCTGCCCCTCGGCGACCGGGGACTCGGCGGACAACCGGGTCACCAGGTTGCCGCCGGCACCGGCGAAGTCGGCGGCGCCCGCGTCGGCGGCCAACTCCTCCAGCTCGGCGGCGCTGGCCTTCTCCCCCTCGACTGTGAAGTAGACGTACTTGTCCGAGCCCATCGACTCGACGATGTCCACCGGCGCCTCGAACTCCATGCCCCGCCGACGGGTGTCGTCGTCGACCAGTTCGGCGTCCTCGAAGTGCTCGGGCCGGATGCCGAGGATCAGCTCCCGGGGCGCGTCGGCCGACTCCAACTCCCGGCGGACCCGGTCACCGATCGGCACCTTGCCCAGGGCGGTGTGCAGCTCGCCGTCCTGCACGGCGGCGTGCAGGAAGTTCATCGACGGCGAACCGATGAAGCCGGCCACGAAGAGGTTCTTCGGGTGGTCGTACAGCTCCTGCGGCGGCCCGACCTGCTGCACCGCGCCCCCGCGCATGATCACCACACGGTCGCCGAGGGTCATCGCCTCGGTCTGGTCGTGGGTGACGTAGACGGTGGTGGTGCCGAGCTGCTTCTGCAGGCGGGACACCACGGTGCGCATCTGCACCCGCAGCTTGGCGTCGAGGTTGGACAACGGCTCGTCCATCAGGAACGCTTTCGGCTGGCGGACGATCGCCCGGCCCATCGCCACCCGCTGACGCTGGCCACCGGAGAGGTTGGCCGGCTTGCGGTCCAGCAGCGAGGTCAGCTCCAGCACCTTCGCCGCCTCGTCGACCTTGCGGTCGATGGTCTCCTTGTCGAGTTTCGCCAGCCGCAGCGGGAACGCCATGTTCTCCCGCACTGTCATGTTCGGGTACAGCGCGTACGACTGGAACACCATGGCGATGTCCCGGTCCCGGGGGGCCTTGTCGTTGACCCGCTGCCCGGCGATGCGCAGCTCACCGGAGCTGATGTCCTCCAGCCCGGCGATCATGTTGAGGGTGGTGGACTTGCCGCAGCCCGAGGGCCCGACCAGGATCACGAACTCGCCGTCGGCGATCTCCAGGTCGACGTCCTGCACGGCGACGGTCCCGTCCGGGAAGCTCTTGCTCACCTTGTCCAGCACGATGTCAGCCATGACTACCCACCTATCCCTTTACCGCGCCGGAGGTCAGGCCGGACACGATGCGACGCTGGAAGAAGAGAACGAACAGGATGATCGGAACGGTGATCACCACGGCGGCGGCACAGATCGCCCCGGTGGGGTCCTCGAACTGCGACGCGCCGGTGAAGAACGACAACGCGGCCGGCACCGTGCGGGACCGCTCGGTCGAGGTCAGCGAGATGGCGAACAGGAAGTCGTTCCAGCAGAAGATGAAGACCAGAATCGCCGTGGTGAACAGCCCGGGCGCGGCCAGTGGCGCGATCACCCGCCGGAACGCCTGCCCCTGGGTGGCGCCGTCCATCTTCGCGGCCTTCTCCAGATCCCACGGGATCTGCTTGAAGAACGCCGACAGCGTGTAGATCGCCAGCGGCAACGCGAAGGTGATGTACGGCAGGATCAGCCCCAGCCAGGTGTCGAAGATCTTGAGCTGACGCTCGATCTCGAACAGCGGCGACACCAGTGACACCTGCGGGAACATCGCGATCAGCAGGGAAACGCCGACCAGCAGCTTCTTACCGGGGAAGTCCAGTCGGCTGATCGCGTACGCGGCCATCGCGCCGAGCACCACAGCGATCAGCGTGGCGATCAGCGCGATGCCGATCGAGTTGACCAGCGCCCGGACGAACTGGTCGGTGTCGAAGATGGTCCGGTAGTTGTCCAGCGTCCACTCCCGGGGGATGAAGTTCCCGTCGGTGAGGGTGGCCGGCGTCTTGAACGACAGCGACGCGATCCACAGCACCGGGACCAGCGCGAAGACGACCACGAGGACGTCGAGCAGACCCCAGCGCAGCTTTGCCCTGGTAGTGGTTTCGACAGCCATGTCAGCGCCTCTCTCCGTCGTCGCTGCCCGGAGCAGCGGTGCCGAACAGCTTCACGAAGACGAAGGCGATGATCGCCACGGTGATGAAGATCAGCACCGACATCGTCGAACCGATGCCGAGGTTGAGGCCCCGGATCAGGTTGTTGTAGGCGAGCATCGACACCGACGACGTCTCGTTGCCTCCGGCGGTCAACACGAAGATGTTGTCGAAGACCCGGAACGCGTCCAGGGTGCGGAACAGCAACGCGACCAGGATCGCCGGCTTCATCACCGGCAGCATCACCTTGGTGAACTTCTGCCAGGCGGTAGCGCCGTCGGTGGAGGCCGCCTTGAGCAGGTCCTCCGGGACCAGCGCCAGGCCGGCCATCAGCAGCAGCGCCATGAACGGGGTGGTCTTCCAGATCTCCGCCAGCATGATGATCGCCAGGGAGCTGGCCCGTTCGGTGAGCGGCGCGCCGTCGCTGAACAGGTCGGCCAGGTAGCCGGTGCCGGGCGTCCAGGCGTACCGCCAGGAGAACGCGGCGACCACTGTGACGATCCCGTACGGGATCAGCGCCGAGGTCCGGACCAGGCCGCGCCCGACCAGGGTGCGGTGCATGATGATCGCCAGGCCCATGCCGAGCACCAGCTCGACTGCCACGGTGACCACCGTGATCAGCGCGGTCACCCCGAACGCGGTCCACCAGAACTCGTTGGTGAGCACCGTGACGTAGTTCTCCAGCCCGATGAACTCACGCTGGTCGGGGAAGCGCAGGTCGAAGCGCTGCAACGACAGCCAGACCGAATAGATGATCGGGTACGCGGTCACCGCGATCATGACCAGCGCGGCCGGCGCGCAGAGGAGCAGACCGAGCCGGCGTTCGGCCTTCTTGTTCTCGCTCAACGGGGGCTTGCGACGGCCGCCGCGTTGTTTCGGTACGGCGGCGGGCCGGCGGGTCTCGTCGGCGGCGACGTCGGCGCCGGTCGGCGTGGCGTTGATACTCACGGCAGGACCCCCTTGGACTGGAGGGCGTCGGCGATGGCGCCGCGCAGCTCGTCGGCGGTCTGCTGCGGGCGGATCCCGGACGGCGGCGACAGGATCGCCGACATCACTGTGGAGATGCTCTGGTAGGCGGGGGTCAGCGGACGCGTCGCCGGTTCCTTCAACTCCTCCAGGATGGTGTCCTTCATCGGGTACGCCTCGGTCATTTCCGGGTCGTCGAAGACCGCCTCGATGGTCGGCGGCACACCGTCGTTGATGGCGGAGAACTTCTGGTGCTCGGCGCTGCGGATGCACCGGGCCGCCTCGAAGGACTGCTCCGGGTGCTTGGAGTAGGAGCTGACCGCCAGGTTGACCCCACCGATGGTGACCTTGCTGGGGGTGCCCTCGTCGATGCCCGGAATCCGAGCCCAGCCGACCTGCTTGGCCAGCTCCGGGTTCGCCTCCTGAAGAGCCGGGTAGACGAACGGCCAGTTCACCTGGAACGCGCCCGCGCCGGACTGGAACTCCAGCCGAACCGGGTCCTCGGTGGCGTTGCTGAACGACGGCGAGGTCACGCCCGACGTGGCGAACTTCTTCAGCTGTTCCAACGCCCGGACCGTGCCGTCGTCCATCACGGCCTTCTTGCCGTCGTCGCTGAGGATCTTGCCACCGGCGCTTTCGGCCAGGGTGTTGTAGAGGACGACCAGACCCTCGTACTGCGCGCCCATGGTGAGCACCTGGTACGGCTTGCCCTGGTCCTTGAGCTGCTGGGCCGCGCTGATCATCTGGTCCCAGGTGGTCGGCGGCTGCGGCACCAGGTCCTTGCGGTACCAGAGCAGCTGGACGTTGGTGTTCTTCGGCGCCGCGTACAGCTTGTCCTCGTACCGGGCGGTGTCCAACGGCCCGGCGAGGGTGCCCTGCTCGACCTCGGCCTTGTCCTGGCCGGTCCACTCGCGGATCCAGTCGGCGCTGGCGAACTCCTGGGTCCAGGTGACGTCCAGCCCGAGCAGATCCATCCCGCTGTCCTCGGCGGCCAGCCGGCGCACCATCTGCACCCGCTGGTCGTCGGCCTGCCGGGGCAGCACCCGGTAGGCGATCTCGTACCGTCCCTGGGCCTGCGCGTTGCAGTCGTCGACGACCTTCTGCAGGTTCTGCTCGGGCGGGTAGTACAGGTTGATCGTCGGTGGGCCACCAGCGTCGTCCGCGCCGCACGCGGCCAGCGGCGCGACGAGTGCCAGCGCGGCAGCCGCCGCGCCCAGCCGAACAACCGGCCGGCGTCGGTGTCGAGCCGTTTCGGGGTCCGTCATCGCCCTCCCCCTCTCCTCGGCGAAAGACCGGGGAGGGCATCCGTGCCCCGGCGCACGGCGAGCCGATTCCGAGTCGGCAAGCTGCGGAAACTCCGGCCCGGATGCTCTGTAGCGGCTACTCTGCCCCACCCGTGAAGTCGCGAAACATGGCTGTCACAGCGGAAGTCCGCGCCGGTATATCGTGACGCCAAATAGCAAGGTAGTATGTGTCGCATGGTAGCGGCGGAGAGCCAGCCCATCGACGACAACGACCGGCAGACCCAACTCCTGCGGGGCGCGCTGGACATGTGCCTGCTGGCGCTGCTGGCACGCGAGCCCGCGCACGGCTACGAGCTGGTTCGGCGGATGGAAACGGCCGGCTTCGGCGCCATCAGCTACGGCACCATCTATCCCCTGCTGACCCGCATGCGCCGACTTGGCCTTGTCGCCCACGAACAGCAGGTCAGCCCGACCGGCCCGCCCCGAAAGGTCTACGCGCTGACCGACTCCGGTCAGATCCACCTGGATGCCTGGCAGAAACAGTGGAACCGCTTCACCGACACCGTCGACGCCGTTCTCTGCCCGCTCGACCACAACCCCACGAGGAGTTGACCCATGGACACCATCGACCGCCTTCTGGGCGAAGCCGACCAGGCGTGGCGGGGGTACGGGGTCGGCTCGGCCGATCGGGCGGCACTCGCCGCCGACCTGCGCCTCGACCTGCGGGCCGCGGCCGCCGACGGGGGCGATCCCGCGCAGTTGATCGGCGGTGACGTGGCCGGCTTCGCGCGGCGGCTCGCCGACGAGGCGGGCGTCCGGCGGGTGCGCGGCGACTACGGGCGCATTCTCGGCACGGCACTGATCGGCGCGGTGCTCGGTGTCGTGCTCGGCTACGGCCTCCTGATGGCGGCCTACCCGGCCTTCGTCCGCATGATCGACATCCCCGCTCGATCGACGTACCGGTCCAGCTCGCCGTCGCCGTCTACTACGGCATACCGGCCGCCGTGGTCATCACGGGAGCGGTCATCGCGGTACGGACCCGGCTACGCGACCTGCCCAGGATCCGGCGGACGGCTCAGTTGATGAGCGTCCTCATGCCGGTGGCCGGCATCGTCATCATGCCGATCACCGTCGCCTTCGCCTGGGCCACCGGCTACAGCGCGGCGCCGCCCGTGGTGGTCGCGGAGATCGCCATGGTGCTGGCCGCACTCGCGGGCGCCACGGTGCTGGCGCGTCGCTTGTCACTGCGCGAGGGCCGGACCGCCGCCGAGACCTCGCACGCGGACGCGACCAGAGTCAAACCCGCCTGACGGTACGAGCAGCGCCAGGCCTTGCGCACAAGCTGCTGGCCCTGACTTCCTGCGCGCTGCTGCCCGAGCGTCAGCTCCGGGCCCTGGCCCAGGAGAGGAAGCGCTCGGTCATCCTGGTCGGTGGATGATCCGGGTGGAGTTGGGTGAGCTGATTCGTCGCCTCGTGCATCAGAGTGCCGAGGTAGATCAGCAGTGCGGTTCGGCTGGTCCGGTACTCCGTCAGCAGGGCGAGCTTGGCCGGCTGGCAGGGCCACTCGGTGCCACAGTTCCGGCACCGCCACAGCGGGCGCATGGCGACGTGCGGGACGGGCGGCCGGACCACCATCACCGCCACCGCGCCGAGGGCTGCTGGGCTGTCGGGGTGAGCACATCGACCTCCTCGGGGACGGGGAAGGGGCCGCTCCCGCAAGGGGGAGACGGGAGCGACCCCGGAGGGCAGGGCCCGCCGCCGCCATTCCGGCCACCAGCGGACCCGCCACTGGTGACAGTGTGGTGATGAGGCGACTACCGTCGATACGTGCTCGCGCCATTTGTGCAGCTCAGCGGTCCAGGTGAGCACCCATGAGGGACACGCCGAGCCAGACTGAGCGAAGGTTGGGGAATCGATGGGGACCGTAACCGACTACGTACTGGAGGAACTGCGCCTGTTCCGGACGGGGTTCGGGCTCAGTCAGGACGACTTCGGCAGGGGCATCGGTTATTCGGGTTCGCACGTCAGCTCGGTGGAGACCGGCGGGCGACCGCCCACGAAGGAGTACATGAGGGCGGTCGACACCCACCACCAGACCGGCGGACGCTTCCTCCGCATGCTGGACGGGTTGGCCCGGCTCGACGCCGAGCCGGCCTGGCTGCGCGAGTGGATCGAGTTCGAGCGGGAGGCGACCACGCTGCGCTGGTTCGAGTTGGCCTACGTGCCGGGCCTGCTCCAGACCGAGCGGTACGCCCGCGCGACGCTGGCCGGTGGCCGGTTCGATGCCGAGGACGTGGACCGGATCGTCGCCTCCCGGCTGGAGCGCCAGGCGATCCTGCAACGCCCACGCCCGCCGCAGCTCATCGCCGTGCTGGACGAGGCGGTGCTGCGCCGGCCGGTGCTCGACCAGCCGGGCCTCATGGTCGAGCAGTGCGAGCACCTGGTCCAGTTGGCGACGGCGGAGCATATCCAGGTGCACATCGTGCCGGTGGATGCTGGGATGTACCTGGGGATGGGCGGTCAGTTCATCATCGCCGAGATGCCCGACGGTGAGCGCGTGACCTATGCCGACAACCAGCTCACCGCGCAGATCGTCGATGCACCGGCCGACGTCGCTAAGCTGGCAAAGACGTGGGAGATCGTGCGGAACGAGGCGCTCCCCCGCCGGCAGTCAACCGAGCTGATCAAGGAAGTGGCGAAGTCATGGGCATGCTGACCCCACAGTGGCGGAAGTCGACCCGGTCCGGCGGCAACGGCGGAGCCTGCGTCGAGGTCGCCGACAACCTGCCGAGCGTGGTGCTGGTGCGCGACACCAAGGACCGCGACGGCGGCACCCTGCACGTCGATCCGACGGCCTGGAAGGCGTTCGTCGCGTACGCCAAGCAGCACTGAACGTGAACTCGGAAAAGATCCCTCCTGCCTAAGACATGCTCCGGCGGATCTGGAGATCTTGGACAGTTTCCGTTCTGCCGGAACGGAAACCGTCCAAGATCTACCCTGAAAAGCCTCCGACCACCGTCAGTCAGTTCGATGACGAACTACCGTCCCGACCATCGGACAGCAGCGGCCGAAGCCCTCAGCTTGCTATCGCCGCTTCCTGCGTCTTCGGCTGGCTGTCCGGACGGGCGAGCCGGATCGCGGCACCCGCGAGCACGGCACCGGCGATGGTCAGGGCGAGAATCTGCCAGGCCGGCCCCAACGGGTAATAGGAGCCGGGTGTGAATGCGCTGTGCACTGTGAAAACCGGACCGACGTCGCCGTGATCTCGAAATGCCCGCAGTACGTTGCCGTACAGGGCTACTGCCGGCAGAGCGAGCGCGGCCAGCGCGACGGCCCAGAGCCCGGCGGAGGCGCGTCGCCGTTCGGCAGACGCCTCCACGATCCGATAGGCGAGGGCCGCTGCGAACAGCCACCCGACGACAAGTCCGATCAGGATGCCCGTCACGATCAGAGGTAGGAACATGGGCCTGCTCTGCGCCCAGCCGTCGAGGTGGACAGAGCCGTGGTCGGCGGTGAGGTAGCCCCGCACCTGGAGTGTCAGCCCGTTCGACTTGGCGCTGAACGTTGAGTTGCGCATCGGAAGGTCGACGAAGGACTTGGTGTCACTGTTGAACGCGACCGCTTTGCCGCCGAGCGGCGTGATGCCGGAGACCGACCAGCCGTCAGCTGCGAACCGCTGCCGGGCCTTCTCAGCGTCCCAGGCGCCATCGACCTCGGTAGTCGTCGAGATCGACTCTTCCAGCCACGGTGACGCGACACGCAGCTGGATGGAATCGCTGGCGGCACCGCTGGCCCGCTGGGCCAGGCGGGCGATCGTGGCGTCGTCGGGCAGGTCCGCGAACGTCTGGGAACCGGCCCACGACCCGGCGGCCCCACCGAACGCGCCCATTGTCAGGGCGAGGAGGACCGCCGCGATCACCGCGAGCGGCCGGCGTGCGGGGAGCCGGAGCCGGTGGCGCACACCGCTGGCGAGCAGGTGCAGGGCCTCCCCGGGTCGAGGGCGACGCTGCCCGGGCGACGCCATCTCAAGGAGCGTCGTGATCATCTCGGTGCCGTACCGCTGCCGGTACCGGCCTGGGTACGCCAGCAGCAGCTTCCGGTAGTGGCGTTCGAGACTGTGGTCGTCGGTCGACCAGGTGGCGGCGGTCATGCGATCACCGTCCCGAAGCCCAGGGCACCACCGGGGCGCTTGCTCAGCTGGGTGTCGGCCGCCGTGGCATGCCGGCGCAACCGCTCGGCCTGGGTTTGCAGGGCCGCCGCTCCCGCCTCGTTGAGCCGGTAGTAGCGACGCAGCCTCCCGTCGACGACCTCCTCCCGGTCAACCTCGATCAGGTGTTGCTCGACCAGGCGGTCGAGTGCGCCGTAGAGGGTGCCAGGCCGCAGCTTGACGTCGCCGGCCGACAACTCCTCCACCGCCTGTACGACCCCATAGCCGTGCAACGGCTGCGCGGCCAGAGCGGTGAGGATCAGGAAGGTGGATTCATGCATGAGCGCATAGTACGCGCGGCGTTATATAACGGCAAGGATTCTATTCAGGATCGCTCCAGCCCCGAACCTTCTGCCCGGACTGTTCGCCCGGACCGGATCAGGCATGCTGGAACGATGATCGCGCGCTTCAAGGACCTCTGTCTGGACGCCAACGACCCGCTCGCACTGGGCGCCTTCTGGGCCCGGATGCTCGACGGTGACGTGGCCGATGCCGGTGACGGTGACACCCGGGTGGACCCCCGCTCGGCGCGCTCGAACGCAGAGTCCATCTGGGTGAACAAGGTGCCCGAGCCTCGGGTCGGCAAGACCCGCGTACACCTGGATCTGCGGTTGGCCGACGCGGACCCGGCGGCGTTGCTCGCGGACGGCGCCCGGCTGGTCCGCGAACCGGGCGGCGAGGCGACCTGGTGGGTGCTCGACGACCCGGAGGGCAACGAGTTCTGCGCGTTCCCGGCCCGCGACGGCACCCGACCGGGCCCGTTCGAGCTGGTGGTGGACTCGACCGACCCGGCGGCGCAGGCGACCTGGTGGGCCGGGGTGGTCGGCGGCACCATCGAGCACGAGTCGAGCACGTCGTCGGTGGCCGGCGCGGCCGGGTTCCCGTGGGAGTACTGGGTGTTTGTCGCAGGGCTCGAGCCCAAGACGGTCAAGAACCGGCTGCACTGGGACGTCGACCTGGTCGACCCTGAGCCGATGGCGCTGATCGCGGCGGGCGCGACACTGCTGCGGGAGCCGCTCGACGAGGCGCACTGGTGGTGGGTGCTGGCCGACCCGGAGGGCAACGAGTTCTGCGCCTTCGCACCACGCCCCACCGGGTGAACGACCGACTACCGAGCGCGGGCGTCGTCGGCTAGCGTTTTCCTAGCGCCGTAGCCGGCGCGTTCGCCGCCGCCGTCGACACGCCTCCGGCCGACCCATGCCTGCCCGATCGGTTGGTAATCGCGGGAACGTCCCACCGCCGCGCCCCCGGTTCGGCAGGATCGTCCCAACGAGGAGGTGCCGTCGTGCAGGACACCCGCGCTCTCGCCCTGACGTTCGAGGTGAGCGGCCTGCCACCGGTCAAGACCGAAGCGTTGTCCATCTTCGCCGCCGGCCACCGGCAGGCGACGAGGGTCCGCACCCTGCTCCAGGCCGCTCTCGCCGCGGCCCAGCGCACCGGCTGGACGCCGTTGCCCGGGCCGATCGAGGTGGACCTGGTGTTGCGCTGCCCGCCCGGGCACCGTACGTCCGACGCCAGCACCCTTCTCGGCGGCGTCTGTGAGGTGTTGCAGGACAAGAAGCGGGTGTCGAGCATCGGCCTCGCCCACCTCGGCGTGCTGGTGGACGTCGCCCTCTACGACGACGACCGGCAGATCCGCCGGCTGTCGTACCACGAGGAGCCGGCGGAGGAGTTCTCGTACCAGGTGCGGGTCGCCGCCGTACCGACCGGGGTTTGACCGACGTTCGCGGTGGGGTATCGCGGACGCCGAAGAAGGGAGCACCGATGTCGGAGCCACATGTCACGCTCGACCCCCGCGGGCTCGATCCTGTGCAGCAGAAGCTGCGCGGCCCGCTGGAGGAGCAGCTGACCTCGGCGCTTCAGGCGGCCACCGAGCGGATCCGCGCCGACTACGGCGGCGAACCGGTCGAGCAGGTTTGCCAGCGACTGTTGGAGGAGACCCGCTCCGGGTTGCATCCCGACATCGCTGCCGGGTTCAACCCGGACATGGACGAGTTCTGCCGGGTCGCAGTGTCGATCGTCCGGCGCGACGCCGGCTGAGTCGCCCCGATTGTCAGTAGCGGCTGAGCTGGGCGTACGGGCTGAGCACGATGCGTGGCGACAGCGCCGGGTCCAGCCAGTTGAGCACGTCGACCAGGTGACCGTTGGCGAGGGAGACGCAACCAGCGGTGGCGTTGCCGGCGCTGGTGCTGAACTGGTGCAGGAAGATCCCGCTGCCCGCGTTCGGCACCGGCTTCGGCACGTTCGGCGGCATGTTGTAGGTGATCACCGCGAAGTGCGTGTACGCGGGGACCTCCTTCCACAGTGCTTCGCTGGCCCCGCCCGGGTTGGTCGCACTCTGCTGGAAGGTGTTGTAGAGCGCGGACGACGGGTTCTCGTTCCACCAGTCACCGCTGACGAGCCGGTGGTAGGGGAATCGCACGCCCGGGTTGGCGGCGATGCCGTACATGGTGGGGCCGATCGAGTAGACGCCGGTCGGCGTGGTCGGCACACCCTCCACGTGGTTGTCGCTGAAGCCCTTTGAGCCGATCCGGGCGGGCAACGACGCCGAGGCCGGCTGCCAGGTGCTCCGGACCCGCACGAACGCCTCCAGCGTGGCGTAGGTGGTGGTGTAGCTGCTGGCCCCGACGATGATCACCTGCTTCGTCTCCGCCGGCAGCGTGGTCAATGCGCTGGCGCGGTTCTGGGGCTGCCACTTCGGCAAGGGTCGCTGCACCGCGGCCGTGCCCCAGCCCGGCCGCAGCGGCCGGTCCGCCGCGAGTGCGGGCGCGGCCGGGACGATCACGGCTGGGGCGACCAGACCGGCCGCCGCGCCGAGTAGGAGAGATCTGCGCTTCATGCCGCCATCCTGACAGTCGAACCGGCGCGCGGTCTGCCCCGCTCGCATCGGTCGAACGACTCGCGGGCCGGGTCAGGACCGGGTCCGCAACTACCCGGCCCTGACCCTCGGCCGTCCGGCAGGGAAGCGGACAGCTCCGGCACCCCGCCGCGCGGGCGTGGCACGACGCCACGCGCCAGAACGGGGTGAGCCAGCCACTTCGCACTCAGCTCCACGGTGCTCACCCGCCGAAGGCCGACGCGCCCCCGACACACCCCGACGGGCCGTGAGCGCCGGACCAGGTTAGGCGCGCTCCGGCCGGCCGGACAAGCCGGGTCGGACGACCGGCGGCAGGACTGATCCCACGCTCAAAATCGGGCAGTTTGGCGTAACGCGACCATGATCGCCGACGCTGTTTGGCTTCGGTACGGTCAGAAGTGGCGCAGCAGGTCCCGGAACGCGGCGAGCCGCAGCACCCCGCCGTCGGTCGGGTCCAGCTCGTCGTCCTCCAGCACCCAGGTGTTCGCGTTCGGAATGAACACCGCGTTCAACCCGGCGGCACGCGCCGGCAGGATGTCGGACTTCGGGGAGTTGCCGATCATCCACGCGCCGTCCGGCGCGAAGCCGTGCTCGCGAGTGAGCCACCGGTACGTGTCGACGTTCTTCTCGGCGACGATGTGCGCGGTCCCGAAGTGGTGCAGCAGACCGCAGGCGTCCAGCTTGCGCTGCTGCTCCTCCCGATCGCCCTTGGTGAGCAGCAGCAACTCGTGCCGTCCGGCCAGCTCGTCGAGCGCGTCGGCCACCCCGGGCATCAGCTCCACCTGGTGCTCGACGAGGGCCACCGCCAGCCGGTCGATCTCCTGACGTTCGGAGTCGGTGGCCGGCCGCTCGCGCAGCCGCTCCAGGCACTCCGCCAGGCTGCGCAGGAAGACCTTGCTGCCGTACCCGTGCGCCACCGCGTTGGCCCGCTCGATGTCGTCGAGGACGGCCCGCAGCGCGGCCCGGTCCAGGGTGGGGTGGTCCAACCAGCCCAGGAAGTCGTCGATCACCCGCTCGAAGACGACGTTGTTCTCCCACAACGTGTCGTCCGCATCGAAGATCAACACTTGCGCCTGTCGTCGCGCCGCCACACCGACCGTCATGCCATGCCCTCCCCGTGCCACCGTCGCCAAGGCCGAGAGACAGGATAGGCGGGAGATCGATTTGAGATCTTCCGGATTTTCGTGAACCGTTCCGGCTCGGCCGTCGTCATGCGGAGGCGACATCCATGATGATTCCCGCCCAGGTTCGGGACGCCTCTTGAGGAGTACGGCATGTTCACCATGAAGTGGGTCACCGGCGCGGCGATGCTGGCGTGCACCGGCGCGCTGGTGGCGTGCCAGGGCGGTGCGGACAAGGCGCCGGGCGCCGCGGCGGGCACGCCGACGCCGTCGGGCGCCGTGACAGGCGCGCCGACGCCACCGGCGCCGACCACGTCATCGGCAGCGGCGACCGACCCACTGCTGTCCGGCAAGCGCGAGGTCACGATCACCCGGGTGCAGGGTTCGGGGAAGCCGTTGGAGATCAGCGGGCGGCTCGAGGAGGGCGGCGACACCGGCGGTCGGACCCTGTTCGTGCCGACACCGATCGGCGGCGACCGGTACGTGATCAGGGCGTTCGGCACGAAGGACGGCCACCCCGCCAACGACGATCCGTCCTGCTGGCAGGTGAACGGCCTGGACATCGAGCCCGAACTGACCATCGGGGCCGTCGTCTGCGACCAGGACGACCCGATCCAGCGGTTCACCATCATCGCCAAGGGCGACGGCACGTACGCGATCGGCAGCGAGACCCGATTCCTCCAGCACCTCCCCGGCAACGGCCTCGTCCTCAAGGAGTTGGGTAACGCCAAGCTGGACACCACGTTCCGGTTCGCCGACAAGGGCCCGGCCGACCGCCAGCCCATCAACTGACCGCGATCAGGGGGCGTCGGTGCGACCTGGTCAGGGCCACCGCAGCAACCGTTGCGCGATCAACGCTTCGCGGTCCTCCTGCCCCTCGGGTCGCAGCCGGCCACCGCGGGTGAGCATCACCACGCCGTGCAGCAGGCTCCAACCCACCTCGGCCAAGGTGTCCGGGTCCCGCCCCTCGGCCAGCGGGGTCAGGGCCGCCCGCAGCTCGGCGAAGACCGCCCGCGGCGCGGCCGGCACGCCATCCACGCCGAGAGCCAGGTCGGGGGTCAGCGCGAGCATCGCGTCATAGACCTCGGGATTCGTGTACGCGAAGTCGAGGTACGCGGTCGCGACCGCCGGCCAGACCCCCTCGGGGCTCCCGGCGGTTTCCGCGTGCGCCTCGGCGAGGTCGGCAGCCAGATCGGCGAAGGCGCACACCGCGACCGCGGCGATCAGCGCCTCCAGATCGGCGAAGTGCCGATAGATGTCGCCCATGTCGATCTCGGTTCGTTCGGCGAGCCGTCGGGTGGTCACACCCGCCCAGCCCTCCGTCTCGGCCAACTCTCGCGCGACCGTGACGATGAGGTCACGCCGGTCCTGTTCAGTGGCCTTCTCGGCAGGTCCGGGCACGCCCACGAGCGTAGAGGCGTACACCTGCCGTAGCGGTCTGGTGACGGATTGGTGACTGTTGTGGGTCGCCGGCCCCTTCGCTCCACGTGCCACAGCCGCCCCCTGGCTCGTTAGGCGAGGAGATCACCGCGACGGGAGGGCACGTGGTTCGGCGACACCGACGCGTGGCGAGCCGATGAGGAACACCCCCGACAGGCTGTTGCGCAGCGAAGCCACCCGCCAGCGGGCCACCTTTCTGGAGCTCTTCCTCGACCTGGTCTTCGTCTTCGCCCTCACCCGGATCTCCGCCCGGCTGATCGCCGACTTCACCGACGGTCAAAGCGGCGTGTACGCGGGTCTCGGCCAGGCTCTGCTGCTGTTCCTGGCGCTGTGGGCGGTCTGGTCGGTGACCGTCTGGTCGACAAGTTGGCTGGACCCGGACGCCCCGATCGTCCAGACCGTCATCATCATGACGTTGGTCGGCGCCATGACGATGGCCGTCGCCGTGCCGCACGGCTTCGGCGCACGGGCCTCCCTCTTCGCCATCACCCTGGTGACCCTCCAGATCGGCCGGGTGGTGTTCTTCCACGTCGCCGGGCACGGCCGGCCGGACCCACAACAGTCGATCCGGATTCTGTTCTGGTTCGGCTTGAGCGCACCGCTCTGGGTCTCCGGCGGGCTGGTCAACGACGGCACGGTTCGCGGGGCACTCTGGACCCTCGCCGTGCTGATCGACTACGCCGGGCTGTTCCTCGGCTGGCCGACCCCGCGACTCGGCGCGCAACGGCTCGGCGTCCAGATGATCGCGGCCGAGCACCTGGCCGAGCGGTACCAACAGTTCCTCCTCATCGCTCTCGGCGAGGCGATCTTCGTCATCGGGCTCGCCTTCAGCGGCAGCGAGTTCCACACCGACCAGACGGGTGGGTTCGTCCTGGCGCTGGCGAGCACCGTCCTGCTCTGGCGGATCTACTTCCACGTGGCGGGAGGGA
The DNA here is from genome assembly GCF_003264475.1 of Micromonospora noduli. Classification (NCBI taxonomy): domain Bacteria; kingdom Bacillati; phylum Actinomycetota; class Actinomycetes; order Micromonosporales; family Micromonosporaceae; genus Micromonospora; species Micromonospora noduli. The sequence continues at coordinate 106,378 of NZ_PYAC01000010.1, forward strand.
TGCTGGGCACGGCCGTCGACCGTTCCCGCAACCCGGCCCGACTCGCGACCGACATGGCGTTCGCCCACATGGTCATGATCGCCGGGATCGTGCTCACCGGCGTCGGCTTCGAGCTGTTCATCGCCGAGCCGCTCGGGCACCTCCCGGCGACCTGGCTCATCGCCATCTTCGGCGGCCCGGTGCTCTTCCTCGCCGGACGATCGGCGCTCGAATATCAGGTCTTCGGTCGGGTTTCCCGGTCCCGGCTGGCCGGCCTGCTGGCGTTCGGCCTGCTGATCCCGGCAGCACTGCACCTCCAGCCACTCACCGCCGGCGCGGTCGCCGCCGTGGTGCTGCTCGGCGTCGCCGGAGCGGACGCGCGACGATCCCTCCGCCGGTCGCCGGAGACGCCCACGCCCCCGTACTAGACGAGTAAGTCCTAACGCGTTGGCTGGCCCGGCAAGTCGATGTGTGGTCGAGCGGTATGCCTCAGAGTCATATTCATACCTCTGAGGTATAGCGCTCAAACCCGCATCCGCCCCGACGGAGGCGACCGACGGTCACCGCCGACCGTCAGCGGCGCAGGGCCGTTTCGCTCCGCATGTGCGACAACTTTTCGGGGTTACGCACCGCGTAGACCCCGCTGATGAGACCGCCGTCGACACGCAGCGCGAGGACCGTGTCGAGCTCGCCGTCGAGCCGCAGAACCAGCGCCGGGTGACCGTTGACCTGGGCGTAATGCAGCGACATGGTCGCGACCCTGGCATGTGTGCTGCACAGCAGGCGGGCCACCTTGTCGGCCCCGGCGACAGGCCGCAGCACGGCCTGCTTGATCCCGCCGCCATCGCCGAGGAGCACGACATCCGGCGCGAGGACGTCGAGCAGGCCCTGCACGTCGCCGGTCTCGACCGCCAGCCGGAACGCCGTGAGCGCACGTCGGGTTTCGGCCGGCGAGACCATCCCGCGCGGCCGCCGCGCGGCGACATGCGCCCGCGCACGGTGGGCGATCTGACGGACAGCGGCCGGGCTCTTGTCGACCGCCTCGGCGATCTCGTCGTATCCAAGGTCGAAGACCTCACGAAGGACGAACACCGCCCGCTCGGTCGGCGCCAGCGTCTCCAGCACCAGCAGCATCGCCATCGAGACGCTCTCGGCGAGTTCGACGTCTTCGGCGACGTCGGGCGCGGTCAACAGCGGCTCGGGTAACCAGGAGCCGACGTAGGACTCCCTACGCCGACCGACGGCACGCAGCCGGTTGAGCGACAGTCGGGTGGTGATCCGGACCAGGTAGGCGCGCTGGTCCCGCACCGCCGTGAGATCCGCGTCCGCCCACCGCAGCCATGTCTCCTGGAGTACGTCCTCCGCGTCGGCGGCCGAGCCGAGCATCTCGTAGGCCACGGTGAAGAGCAGGTTCCGGTGTGTGACGAACGCGTCGACGGCCCGGTCCCCCCGGCCGTCCGCACTCATGATTCCGCCTTCCGCATCCATGCGTCCTCCAGTCTCGCCGAACTCGACCGCGTCGCCCACCAGACACCGGCCTTCCGACTTCTGTGACGCCGGGCGTCCGTGCTCCTCGTCACCTCACGAGCTGTCACGGCGCACCGGCCGGCGGTGTCTCCTGTGTGACCCGAAACGGAGGACACCTCATGAACCTTGCACTGTGGATAGCGGCCGGCCTGTTGGCCACAATTGCCCTGGCCGGCGGCATCACCAAGACGTTCGTACCCAAGCAGAAGTTGTCAGCGGTCAACGGCGGCGGGTGGACCGGGGACGCCAGCGTGCGCTTCGTCAAGACCCTCGGCGTCCTCGAACTCCTGGCCGCAGCCGGCCTCATCCTGCCCGCCGTGCTGGATATCGCACCGGTGCTGGTGCCGGTCACCGCCGTCTGCTGGATCCTGCTGATGATCGGCGCGATGATCACCCACCTGCGCTACGGCGAGGCGAGGTTCATCGTGCTGAATCTGGTCTACCTCGCGATGGCCGCGTTCGTGACCTGGGGCCGCCTCGGACCCGAGCCCTTCACCGGCTGACCTGAGCCCATTCCCGCCCCGGCTGATCGACCATGCCCCGCTATCATCGCGCGATGACGTCACGGACCGCGCTGAGGAAGCGCACCAAGCGCGCCCTCGTGGCCGTGTCCGTGACGCTGGGTCTGCTGTCGTGCCTGTGGGTCCTGTCGTTCCTGTGGTTGCAGGTGTTCAAGACCGAGGGATCGTTGCCGCCGAAGTCGCGGATGCCGGAGGTGCCGTCCGGAGCGACGATCGCCGACGAGAGCGTGGAATGCGCCTCCGGTGGATGCTGGCGAACGATCACCCTGGTGCCCGCGGCGGGGCAGTCTCCCGAGGATCTGGCACGCGAGATGGGTCTCTCTGAGGAGCTGAGCCTGCCGCCGACAGTGTTCGACCCGGCGTCTGTCTACGTGGGGGCCAACCCCAGGGAGGGCAGGCTGACCGTCCACATCGGCTATCAGTGAGCCTCTCGGGGCCTGGCAGCGCCGCAGGCTGCGACGCCGCCTGCGGCGCGGCGCTCAGGAGGGTGCGGCGGCGGGGAAACCATCAGTGAGCGCGCCGATCACCTGCTGGATCCGGTGCTCCGCCGTCGGGTCGGTGTGGCTGGTCAGCGCGACGTAATGCAGCACGCTGACCACAGCCAGGGCCAGTGCGTCGGTGTCGGCGCCGGCCGGCACGCGCCCACGGGTCTGCTCGGCGGCCAGGTAGTCGGCGACCGCGCGTTCGATCCCCCGTAGCCCCGACATACCGCCACCCAGGACCGCCTCGACGTTCGCCGTCAACTCCGGCCGAAATGCGGTCAGCCGGGTCAGTGCCGTCAGCGTGCCCAACGGCGTGGCCAGGACGGCCTGGCGCAGATTGTCGGCAACCGTGCCGGACCCGGCGCGCTGCGGCAGGCCGGCCACCTCGCCGGAGATCTGGAAGACGCGGTCGACAGCGAACCCGGTCAGGAAATCCTCGAAGTTCGCGAAGTGCGCGTAGAGCAGCCCTGTCGCGACGCCGGCCTCGCGCGTGACGGCCCGGCCGGTGAGCTGGCTCGGCCCCTCTTCCACGATCAACCGCTCGACGGCAGCGAACAGCTGCTGTCTGAGCGCTGGGATGGCGACTCCGCGCGGCATGCCTGAAGTCTAGGCGGTTGCGCCGCCGCCGTTTGCGCCGGTATGAACAGTCGCTCATACTAGTTTGAGCAGATGCTCATTCTAGGCGGCGAGGTGCTGGATGAAACGTGCGGTGATCGTGGGCGCGGGGATAGCCGGGCTGGCCACAGCCCTCCGACTCCACCAGGACGGGTGGCAGATCCTCGTGGCCGAACGTGCCCCAGCCCGGCGCAGCAGCGGCTACATGGTGAACCTGATCGGGCCGGGCTACGACGCCGCCGAACGCCTCAGCCTGATCTCCGCGCTGACCGCCGCCGACCTGGGGCTGTTCACCACAGTGCTGGTCCACGCCGACGGACGCCCCAAGTTCACAGTGCCGTCCGCCATCGCCGAGGCCGCACTCGGCAAGCGGGCCCTCTCGGTGTTCCGCGGCGACCTGGAATCCTGCCTCTTCGACGCGGTGCGAGACCGTGTCGACATCCGCTTCGGCACCACCGTCACCTCCGTCGACCAGGACACCGATCACGTACGCGTGGAGTTGAGCGACGGCACCATCGAGCAGGCCGACCTGCTGGTCGGTGCCGACGGGGTGCACTCGGCCACCCGTACCGCCGTGTTCGGCCCCGACTTCCGGGTGGACCTCCCGTACCTCGTGGCCGCCTTCCCGCTGACCCACCCGGTGCCTGGCGTACCCGAGTCGTCCGCCACCACGTACATCGGTCCCGGGCGCACCGCGGCGATGGTCAACCTGGGCCCGGAACGGTCGTCGGCGTTCTTCACCTACCGCAGCGCGGAGCCCGCCGCCGACCTGGAACGCGGGCCGGTCGACGCGCTGCGGGCCGCGTTCGGAGATCTCTCGGGTGGCGTGCCCGACGCGATCGACCACCTTGCGAAGGACCCGGCCAGCGCCTACTTCGACGCCGTCAGCCAGGTGGTCATGCCACGCTGGAGCACCGGTCGCGTCGTCCTGCTCGGAGACGCGGCGTGGTGCGTGACGCTCTTCGCCGGACACGGCGCGGCCCTCGCCCTGGCCGGCGCCGACCACCTCGGCGCCGCCCTACGGCGGCACGCCGACGACCTCCCGGCAGCACTCGCCGAGTGGGAGACCGGACTACGCCCGGAGGTCAGCAAACGACAGGCACTCGCCCGTCGGGGAATGGCCCAGTACGCGCCACCCAGCCGATTCCACGTCTGGATGAGCGATCTGACCATCCGGGCGATCACCCTGCCCGGCATCAGCGGCCTCGTCCGGCGAGGTATCGAACGGGCAAACCGCTGAGTGGTGCCCCGTCACATCGGTTGACTTGAAGCGCATGAAGTTGGGGACGCTTCATCATGGCAGCGACGAAGCCCACTGCCCACTGCATGATCGTGCTCAATCCAGGATCGAGTGGCTTCCCGATGCCAGCGACACCACTACAACATGGATCGAGCGCGATCATGCGGGGCGGAAACCATGTCAGGCGAAGACGGCCTTGACCGAGTTCCAGAGCACGCCCCGGTTCATCCGGTCGGGATGGAGCGCCAGCATGGAGTCGTACAACTCCTGGTAGTTCGCCGTCTTCCTCAGCGCGGCGGAAAAGTCCTCGATATACCGCCGGGTTCGGCCGATGTCATCGGGACTGTCCGCGTCGCCGTCCCGCTTGTGCCCGGACACGACCGCGCTCGGGCGCAGACCCTCGATCGTGTCCAGTGCCTCAAGCCACCGATCGCTGCCGCCGCCCGTGGATTCGGCCAGGTAGAGGTGTACATCGCCGTAGACGGCGTCGCCGGCCACCACCAGTCCGATGCCGGGCACAAACAGCGCGCTGGTGCTGTCGGCGTCGGTGTGGCCCAGCTCGACGGCCTGCAGCTGCTCGCCTTCGAGTTCGAGCCACCCGTCCGCGAGTGGTTCGACGGTGAACCGCTGACCGGAAAGCTGGCCGGGGAAGCGGGGCTGCCAGTAGCCGTCGAACCACTGAGGGCTCCACTGCGCGGGTATGTGCTCGGCTACGCTCGGCGCCGCGACGACCCGGGCGGCGGGGAACCGCTCCAGCACGCCGGGAGTTCCGAAGAAGTGATCACCGTGGGCATGGGTGATGAAGATCGTGGTGACGATCTTGCCGGTAGTGAGGATCCAATCGGTCAGGACTCTCGACTCGTCGATGGTCATCAGAGGATCCACCAGGACCGCGTCCCGCTCACCGAAGATGAGCGTGGACGCCGTCGGCGACCACCGGCGGCGATCCTCGCCCGGCGGAAGATCATCCGTGACGGCGACCTTGGCCGGCGCGACGTGGACTGCATAGCTCAACATGGTCGTTTCTACCCCTTTTTCGGCACTAGATCCGCCGGCGTGCCGGGGCGACACGGAGTTCGGCCGGTCGCCCACGGTCACTGTTGACGGGTTCAGATGCGGTGTCCGCTGCTGCGCGAGGACGCGGTCAGTGGGAGGCGGCCTTGATCGCGTCCCGGACCTGCTGGGCGAAACCGGCAACAGTGAAGTCCGGGCCGACGCCGTCGACCAGGATGAGATCACTGATCGCGTTGTTGGCACGCATCGGCAGGATAGCCTGGTACTCAGCCGAGCCGTACCACTTCTCGGCAGCGGCGCGGTCCGGGAACTCCATCAGGACCACCGAGCCGGGCCAGGCCCCCTCGACCACGGTTCACGTCACCCTGGGCTAGCCACTTCCCGCCGTAGGGCCGCACGGTGGCCTCGACCTGTTCGAGGTAGGACAGCCAGATGACGCAGACCGTTTGGACTCCGTCCAGGCCCCCCGGGGCGAGCCGGCAGCCTGGCCATCGTCGGCGTCCGGTGCCCGTTCCTTGATTCCACCTGGTGCGGGCGGTGGAGAACACGAAAAACCGTATGCAGAAACAAATCTGCAGTTGGTCGTCACCGTCCGTGGCGATCTCAGCCGACGGCGGCCTTCCGCTGAGTTCGGAGCCCGGCGGGTTCAAAGTCAGACCGGGGGCCGGTGACGTTGCCGCCGTCCAGCCGCCGGTCGACCCGACGCCTCGGTGCCCCGTCGCGGCCGGCGGTCGGCTCTTCGTCGACCAGTCGCTGCCTGGCGAACAGGCGAATGAGGTTGTGGAAGCCATACCGACCGTCCGTTCCGGCCCGCAACAGGCTCAGCTCAACAAGCTCCTTGAGGGCGTCCTCGGTGTCGTCCAGATCGCTTCCGTCCAGGGCCGCCGCGCGGCGTGCGTCGAAATCCGGCCCCGACAGCAGGGACAGGCGGCGAAACAGACGCTGGGCCGGCCCGGTGGCGGACCTGATCGTTCACGCGGCGAGAGCGCGCTGATCCGACAGCACGACATCGGAGATGCCGGCGGGCGGATCGGTGTCGGCGTACGACGGAATTGGCGGCACCGGTGGGTGCCGCCACTTCCGTTGGTCACTGCTGCTTACGGCTGAGCCAGCGGTGTCGACCGATTCGGGTAGCGCCGCATCCCCACGCACCCAACACGATCGTTCGATGCCCGTGCGCGGCGGCGACCTCCAGCGCCGCCGGGCACGCCGGGCCAGCACCGCCGGCACATCAGCGGCCCGCCACCATGACAAGGGTGACATAGACAGGTCGACATCAACTGATACTCTCCTCTCGCCTTACCCCTAGAGGAGAGACACCGAATTGAAGAAACTATCGAGCGTCGCGACCGTGCTCGCACTCTCAGTTGGAATCGCTATCGCTCCGGCGGCATCTGCCTACGCTGCTACGGACAGGAGCGGGGCGGAACGGCTGAACATCCCGAACAGCAGTGCGTGCAAGAACGGTCGCACGGTCATGCAAGGCATGGTGGCAGGGCCAGGCGGCCAGCTTTACATCATTTTCACAAAGGCGGCCGGCGCCGAGCCCGTCCTGTCCAGGTGGGTGCGCGACGGCTCAACCTGGGACGGCACTAGCTGGGTCTGCGCCGGTGCGCCAACTTCCATACCCACACTCGGCCACGGTAACGACCTCGCCTACAACGCGAACTATCTGGGCCAGGGCCCGGCCCTGATTGCCACCCAGGGGAGCCAATCCGCGTTTCTGAGTGACAAGGTGACAATCGTACGCCTGAACGCCGACGGATCTATTGGCACAACCGGGGAAGTTCGTCTACCGATAGGCAACATCAGCGGCCTCTGCTACAGCGCTACGGCCGCCGGCGGAGCCGGCAAATATGCTGCCCGACGGTTGGGTAGCCTGTGGACCCATCCCGGCGCTGGCGCGTTGACGAGTGGATGGACGCTGGTGAAGAGCAACCTGACGAGTCACGATAATCGTTCCGACCAAGGCATCGACTGCTCGGAGAACTATATCTGGAACACCAAGTCAATCAACACCTCAACGCCCGCCACCGGGTGGAACTGGGTGTACCAGTACAACTGGTCTGGAGGCGATGTGGAGAGTGACATCGGAATTCCGGGCAACAACCTGGTCGATGAGATCGAAGATGTCACCCATGTGGGGAGCGAATTCTTCGTCGGCATCAACCGAAACGACGGACTAGCCGACACCGTGAAGGTGCTCACCGAATAGTTCGAGCAACTGTAATGCTGTTGACGTATCCATGGGGTGCTTGGTCAGCTCGGTCGGTTCGACCGAGGAAGTGTCTCGCAGAGCGCGCTAGCTAGTTGTCGGCGGGCACCGAGGGTGGTGCCGACCTCCGTCGACCGACATGATCGTGCTCGATCCAGGATCGAGTGGCCTCCCGACGCCGGCAACGCCACCACAACATGGACCGAGCACGATCATGCGGGGTAGCGGGTTGGGCGGGCGCGGGCAGGGGACGGGTGTGCGCGGGCAGAGTGCGGGGCAGCGGCGGTCAGCGGCCCAGGGGGAAGATCAGGTCGGTTGCCAGCGCCGTCCAGCCAGTCTGGTGCCAGGCGAACAGGCCGGCCCCGTTGTCGCCGTGGAAGTATCGGGGAGACAGCTCACTGATCGAACAGCCCCTTGATGCCATGTCTTGTGAGCAGCTCGGGCATGGGGTCCACGGAGCGTCGACGGCCCGGATGCCAGATGCGCCCCACGTTGATGGAGGCGTTGGGTCCCGGGACGTCGTAGGGACTGCCCCGGGGGTAGACCGCCAGGGAACTCCCCCACATCATCCCCGCATCGTCCCAGCCCATACGCTCGATCTCATCCCAGGCGTACGAACGCCGCAAGCCTGAGCGATCGCGGACCAGCAGCCCCAGGTCGTCGGCGAACACCGCGTTTCGCAAGCGTGTGGCGGCGACGATGATCGAGGCGGCACCAAACGCCAGGACGGTCCAGTTGAGCAGGTCGAAGACCACCTTGACAACGATCATCACGACCAGGATCACGCCCGGTATCGCGATGGCGGGCCACACTCGGGACTGACCGAGGACGTGCACCTCGCCCACCGGTTTCACCGACTCCCCCACGGCCAATCACGATAGTGAATGGTGCCCACAATCGCGCCCCCGCCGGCAGCACTTTCCCTGATGTCGCTGCCTCCGGCGGCCCCGAGACAGCAACAGCAGGGAAGTTGCGCGGATCTTGCGTCCGGGCGCGACGGCGGGCAGGGGCGAGGGCGGGCAGGGTCAGCGGCGGAGGGTGAGGATCAGGTCGGCTACCAGGGCCGTCCAGCCGGTCTGGTGCCAGGCCCCCAACCCGGCCCCGTTGTCGCCGTGGAAGTACTCGGGGAAGGCGATCAGGTCGCGCCAGTCCGGGTGGGTCTGGAACATCTGAGCGGCGCCGTAGATCGGCCGTCGACCCCAGTCGTCCTGAGTGAAGAGCGAGATCAGCCGGGCGGAGAGGTCGTCGGCGATCTCGTCCAGGGTGTGCTTCACCCCGGAGCGGGTCGGGTACTCCACCTGGAGGTCGTCGCCGAAGAACGCCGCGTAGTCGCGCAGCGCGCTGATCAGCAGGAAGTTCGTCGGCATCCAGATCGGACCGCGCCAGTTCGAGTTGCCCCCGAACAGTCCGCTGGTCGACTCGGCCGGCTCGTAGCCGACGGAGAACTCCTGCCCGCCGAGGGTGACCGAGAACGGCTTGTCCAGGTGCGCGCGGGACAGCGTACGGAGGCCGAAGTCGGAGAGGAACTCGTCGGGGTCGAGCATCCGGGCGAGCAGGCGGACCACCTGCTCCGGGCCGACCATGGACAGCAGTCGCTGCTGCCGGCCGTCGGGGCCCAGTCGGCGGGTGCCGATCACCTGGGCGTACTCCGGGCGGTTGGTGAGGAACCAGCGCAGCCGGGCGCCCAGCTCCGGTAGGTGGTGCAGGGTCCGGGCGGTGAGCCGGGTGGTGGCGGCCAACGGCAGCAGCCCGACGACGGAGCGGACCTTCAGCGGCACCTTCGTGCCGTCGGCGAGGCGCAGCACGTCGTAGAAGAAGGCGTCCTCGTCGTCCCACAACCCCTGCTCGTACGCGGCGGCGGCGATGTAGGCGAAGTGCTCGAAGAACTTGGTGGCGGTGTCCACCCAGGTCCTGTCGTGTTCGGCGAGCACGATCGCCATGTCCAGCAGGTTGAGCGCGTACATGCCCATCCAGCCGGTGCCGTCGGACTGTTCCAGCACCCCGGCGACCGGCAGCGCCGCCGAGCGGTCGAACGGCCCGACGTTGTCCAGCCCGAGGAAGCCGCCCTCGAAAACGTTGTTGCCGCCGGTGTCCTTGCGGTTGACCCACCAGGTGAAGTTGAGCAGCAGCTTGTGCATCACCCGGGCCAGGAACTCGTAGTCCCGGCCGCCGTCGATCTCGAACACCTTCAGCGCCGCCCACGCGTGCACCGGCGGGTTCACGTCGCCGAACGCCCACTCGTACGCCGGGATCTGCCCGTTGGGGTGCAGGTACCACTCGCGGAGCAGGAGCAGGATCTGCTCCTTGGCGAAGCCCGGGTCGACCCGGGCGATGCTGACGCAGTGGAAAGCCAGGTCCCAGGCCGCGTACCAGGGGTATTCCCACGGGTCAGGCATGGAGATGACGTCGAAGCTGGTCATGTGCCACCAGGCGCTGTTGCGCCCGTGTCGACGTCCGGCCGGCGGCGGTGTCGAGCCCGGGTCGCCTTCGAGCCAGCGTTTGACGTCGAAGTGGTAGAACTGCTTGCCCCACATCAGCCCGGCGATGGCCTGCCGGGCGACCAGCGCCTCGTCGGGTGTGGCGGCCGGCGGGATCACTCCGGCGAAGAACCGGTTCGCCTCGGCCCGCCGCGCCCACACCACGGCCTCGAAGCCGTCGCTGAGGTCGGCCGGGGGCGGCGGCGAGGCGGCCGGCGGCGACGCGGTACGGGTGAGCCGCAGCCGGATCTGGCGCTGCCCACCGGCGGGCACGTCGAGCACGTAGTGCAGGGCGCCCTTGGTGCCCTCCCGGGCCGGGTTGACGGTGGCCGCGCCGTTGACGACGTGGTCGTTGATGCCGTCCTTCGGGTACGGGGAGCGGCCGGGCAGACCCCAGAGCCGTTCGGCGTTGGTGTCGTTGTCGCAGAGCAGCGGCACCGGGCCGCCGTCGCCCTCCAGCAGCAGTTGGCCGAGCACCCGGTGCTCGCCGACGAGCCGGGTGCCCTGACCGGTCAGCCGGGGGATCCGGTCGCCGCCGGGCAGGCCCCAGGACCAGGTGTTACGGAACCACAGGGTGGGCAGGACGTGCAGGGTCGCCGCCTGGTCGCCCCGGTTGGCGACGGTCACCACCATGCAGAGGTCGGTCGGAGACGCCTTGGCGTAGTCGACGGTCACCGCCCAGTACCGGTCGTCGTCGAAGATCCCGGTGTCCACCAGCTCGTACTCGGTGTCGTCGCGGCCGCGCAACGCGTTCACCGCGACGAGTTCGTCGTACGGGAAGGCGGCCTGCGGGTAGTGGTAGCGCCAGCGCATCCAGGAGTGGGTGGGGGTGGAGTCCTCGTACCACCAGTACTCCTTGACGTCCTCGCCGTGGTTGCCGCCGTCGCCGCCGAGGCCGAACATCCGCTCCTTGAGGATCGGGTCCTTGCCGTTCCAGAGGGCCAGGGCGAACGCGAAGGTCTGTCGTTCGTCGCAGACGCCGGCCATCCCGTCTTCATTCCACCGGTAGGCTCTGGACCGCGCGTGGTCATGCGGGAAGTAGTCCCAGGCCGTACCGTGCTCGCTGTAGTCCTCCCGTACCGTCCCCCACGCCCGTTCGGACAGATAGGGACCCCATGCACGCCAGTCCTGCTCCCCCGAGTCGGCCTGGGCGAGCCGGAGCCGCTCAGCGTCGGGTGGCGAGGCGTCGGAGGACGATCGGTCAGTGATCACGTGCACATCTTTGACGTCGCCGCGGTACTTGACCACAGCGGCCATTCTCGTCGTGGCGTGTTACACCCCGCCGCCGGTGGAGGAAAGTTGATCGACATTCACTTCGGCCCGCAGATCTGCGGCGACCTGACCAGCGCGGCCAGCCGGGAGTGGCTGGTCCCCGACGGCCTCGGCGGCTATGCGATGGGCACTGTCGGCGGGCTGCGGACACGTCGCTACCACGGTCTGTTGGTGGTTCCCGGCGAAACGCCGGCGTCCCGCCAAGTGGGACTGGTCAGCCTCGATCCGGCGGTCACCCTGCCGTCCGGCGCGCGGGTGCGCCTCGGTGCGCACGAGTGGGCCTCCGGCGACGTGGACCCGCGCGGCTTCGAGCTGTTGGAGCGCTTCGACCTGATCGACGGGCTACCCCGGTGGCGGTGGCGGATCGGCGCGGTGGTGATCGAACGGGAGCTGGCCATGCTGCCCGGCCGTTCCTGCGTCGCGGTCGTGCACCGGCTGGTCGCCGGTGGTCCGGTCCGGCTGGAGCTGTCGGCCGCCTGCACCTGGCGGGACGCGCACGGCGAACGGCGGGCCGACGGCCCGATCCCGCAGGTCGAGGCGGTGGCCGACGGCGCTGTGGTCGAGGGCGCGTACCGGCTCGCCGGCCCGGGCTGGGCGCCCGAGGGGCAGTGGTGGCTGGGCGTGCACCACCGCGAGGAGGCCAACCGGGGGCTGCACCCGGACGAGGACCTCTGGTACGCGGGCCGCTTCTCCGGTGAGCTGGAACGCCCCGGCGACACGGTGTCGGTGCGGGCCTGGGCCGGTCGACTCGACGAGGAGCCGCCGCCGGCCACGGAGATCGTGGCGACCGCGAGGCGACGCAACCGGCGGGTGGTCGCGACGGCGAAGCCGGCCGACGACGTGGACGCCACACTGGCGCTGGCAGCCGACGCCTTCGTGGTGCGCACGAACCAGGCGGCGGTGGACGTGGTGGCCGGCTACCCGTGGTTCGGGGCGTGGTCGCGGGACACGATGATCTCGTACGAGGGGTTGTTCCTCTGCACGGGTCGCGCCGACGAGGGGCGGGAGCTGCTGCGGGCGTACGCGGCGACGCTGTCGGAGGGGATGCTCGCCAACACGGCCGACACCGGTCGGGTGGAGTACAACACCGTCGACGGCACGCTGTGGTTCCTGCACGCGGTGAGCCGGCACGTCACCGTCACCGGCGACACCGACCTCGGCGACGAACTGCTGCCCGCGTTGCGCGCGGTGATCGACGCCCACACCGCCGGCACCCGGTACGGGATCCGGGTCGACCCGGCCGACGGGCTGCTCACCCAGGGCGCCGCCGGCACCGCGCTGACCTGGATGGACGCCCGGGTGTACGGGGTGCCGGTCACCCCGCGGACCGGCAAGCCGGTCGAGGTCAACGCGTTGTGGATCAACGGGCTGGCCGGGCTCGCGGAGCTGACCGAGCTGGCCGGGCAGGACGCCGACGAGCTGTGGCGACGCCACCGGCAGGCCACCGCCTCGTTCCGGGAGCGGTTCCCGGCCCCGACCGGGTGGCTGCACGACGTGCTGGACGCGCCCGCGCCGGCGTACCCGTTGGGTGGCGCCGCAGTGCACGACGACGACGCGTTGCGCCCCAACCAGCTGCTGGCCTGGTCGCTGCCGTACGCGCCGATGGAGCCGGACGAGGCGACGCTGCGGCGGATCGCGGGCGGGCTGCTCACCCCGCTCGGGCCACGCAGTCTGGCCCCGGATTCCGGGGAGTTCGTGGGCCGGCACCGGGGCGGCCCGGCCGACCGGGACGGGGGCTACCACCAGGGTACGGTCTGGCCGTGGTTGCTCGGCCCGTACGTGGATGCCGTGCGCCGGGGGAAGATGTCCGTCGATGACGTATTCGTTGGCATTGAGGCCCATTTGATGGAATATGGGTTAGGCTCGGTGAGCGAGACGGCCGATGGCCTCGCGCCGCACACCGCTACCGGGTGCCCGTTCCAGGCATGGTCGGTGGCCGAGCTGCTGCGGGTGCGGCGAAAGAGCCAGTAGCGCTTTACACGACCGCAACGGTGGTGTCGCCGCTGGTTATCGCGATCCCGGCAGGATTGGCCTCGATCCAGACGCGACGGCGACATCGATTCGGTGTCGGTCGGCGCGCGCCCGGGGACAACTCAAAGGGGGCCGCATGTCACTCGATGCCCACGTGATCGACATCAACCCCGCCCGACAGCTGCGGGTGCTGATGCTCTCCTGGGAGTACCCGCCGGTGCTCGTCGGCGGTCTCGGTCGACACGTGCACGCCCTCTCCGTCGCCCTCGCCGCCGCCGGCCACGAGGTCACCGTCGTCACCCGCCACTCAGAGGGCGCGCCCCTGGAGGAGTACGCCGACGGTGTGCGCATCCTGCGCGCCCCCGAGGACCCCGTCACCTTCCCCCTCGCCACCGGCTCGCTGCTGGCCTGGACCATGGCCTTCAACCACACCCTCACCCGCACCGCCCTGCGCGCCACCCAGGCCGGCTCCTACGACGTCATCCACGCCCACGACTGGCTCGTCGCCCACACGGCTGTCACCCTCGCCGAGCACCTGGACCTCCCCCTGGTCACCACCATGCACGCCACCGAGGCCGGCCGGCACCAGGGCTGGCTGCCGGAGGAGATGAACCGCACCATCCACGGCGTGGAGCACTGGCTCAGCGACTCCTCCATCCGGGTGATCACCTGCTCCGGGTACATGCGCGACCAGGTGACCGCGCTGTTCGACGTACCGGCCGCCCAGGTCGACGTGGTGCCCAACGGGGTCGACGACCGGGCCTGGCGGGCCCGCCCCCGAGCGGTCGCGTCGGCCCGGGCACGGTTCGCCGGGGACGGCCCGTTGGTCGGGTACGCCGGGCGGCTGGTCTACGAGAAAGGCGTCCAGCACCTGGTGCACGCCGTACCCCGGCTCCGCGAACGACACCCAGGGCTGCGCGTGGTGATCGCCGGCGACGGCCCGTACCGCACCGAGTTGGAGGCGGAGGCCCGGCGACTGGCCCTCAACTCGACCGTCAGGTTCACCGGGTTCCTCGACTCCACCCAACTACCGGCGATGCTCGGCGCCACCGACGCGACAGTGGTGCCCAGCCTCTACGAGCCGTTCGGCATGGTGGCGCTGGAGGCGGCGGCCGCCGGAGCGCCGCTGGCCGTGGCCCGTACCGGCGGCCTCGCCGAGATCGTCGAACCCGGCGTGACCGGGGTGACGTTCCCGCACAGCGACCCGGACGCGCTCGCCGGCGCGGTCGGCCAACTGCTCGGCGACGAGGTCTTCGCCCGGCGGCTGGCCCGCCGGGCCCGCACGATGGTCGGCGAGCGGTACGGCTGGGCCACCATCGCGGCCCGCACCGCCGCCAGCTACGCCACCGCTCGTCGCGAACACGGCCCCGTGCAGGCCCGACGCGCCGCCGCCCGACTGAGCGGCGGGCGGAGCCGGATCGCCATCCCGGAAGGGAACCTGCTCGCCGCCGCCGTCGACCACGCCGCCTGCTGAGCCGAGTCGGACGACCGATAGGTGACTTCCGATCCGCTGGTTAGGGTGTAGCCCGGACAGCGGCTGAGGAGGAGCGTGCACAGGTGCTGATCGCCGGTCGGTACCAGCTGCTCGACCTGGTCGGTCGCGGGGGCATGGGTCGGGTGTGGCGCGCCCGCGACGAGATGCTGCACCGCGAGGTGGCGGTCAAGGAGATCGTTCCACCGAGTTGGTTGGCCGATGCTGAACGGGCCGAGGTGCGCTCACGCACCATGCGGGAGGCGCGCGCCGCGGCCCGACTCAACCACCCCGCCGTGGTCCGGCTCTACGACGTCGTCGCGGTCGACGGCAGCCCATGGATCGTCATGGAGTACGTCCCGTCCCGCACCCTGCAGGACGTCGTGGACGCCGAAGGGCCGCTGGAGCCGGCCCGCGCGGCCCGGATCGGGCTGGCCGTGCTCGACGCGTTGCAGGCCGCGCACACCGCCGGGGTGCTGCACCGCGACATCAAGCCGCAGAACGTGCTCGTGGCGCACGACGGGCGGGTGATGCTCACCGACTTCGGGCTGGCCACCTTCGACGGTGGCGACGGCGCGATGACCCGCCCCGGCATGGTCTTCGGCTCCCCTCAGTACGTGGCCCCCGAGCGGGCAGCCGAGGGGGTGTCCACGGTGGCCGCCGATCTGTGGTCGCTCGGGGCAACCCTGCACGCGGCCGTGGAGGGGCAGTCCCCGTACGCCCGCAGCACCGCGATGGCCACCCTGAGCGCGCTGGCCGCCGGCCCGCCGGACCCTGCCCCGCACGCCGGGGCGCTCGCGCCGGTTCTTGACGGGTTGCTGCGCCGCGACCCGCGCGAGCGCCTCGACCACGAGACGGCCCGCCGGTTGCTCAGGACGGCCGCGACCGGCCGCGCCGACCCGCCGTCGGCGACCGACCGACAGTCGGTCGACGGGCCGGTGCCAGGGCTGGTTGGCCACCCCGCCACGGCGGACGACCCCGACGACCAGGACCCCACCGTTCCGCTGCCCGACCCGGCCGCCCCGGCCGCGGCCGGTGGCGCCTCCGCCACGCCGGCCCCGGATCCGGCGGCCGCCGGGCGTACCGCGCGCCGCGTCGCGGTGGTCGCTCTCGCGCTGCTGGTCGCCGTCGTGGCCGGCGTCGCCACCGCGCTGACCGTCGCCGACGACAAGCCCCGCGACCCCACCGGCTGGTCCACCCCGTCGCCGAACCGTCCGCCCAACGGCGGGCCGATCGGCCCCGGCCCGCCACCGAGGGGGCGGAACGTCGCCCCGCCCCCGTTCGCCTGTGTCCGCCCGGACGTCGTCGGATCGCCCGTGCAGGCCGGTACGCCGAACCCAGGCGAGGAATTCCGACCGCCGCCCGGCTGGCTCTGGCACGCCGACACCGCCGGCTTCCGGGTCTCCGTACCGGCGACGTGGCTGACCTCCCGCGACGGCACGGTGACGTGCTTCCAGGACCCGGCGACCAGCCGGGCCTTCAGCGTCGCCGACGGCGGCGCCGCCGATCCCCTGGAGCTTCTACGGACCGCCCGCGAGACGGCGGCCGGGGCAGGCGCCCTGCCAGGGTACGACGAGATCCGGCTCGCCGCGGGCGACGGCGGAGCCGAGTGGGAACTCCGTTGGCAGACGCCGCACGGCCCGTGGCTGCACGCCCGGCAGGAGGTCCTCGGTGCCGACCGCTGGACGCTAGGTTGGATCACCCGGGACGAGGACTGGACCGGGGCCGCAGCCGACTGGGAACGGGTGCGAAAGAGTTTCCGACCACCCCGCTGACCTGCACCGTATGGCCATGATCCGGACCACCGTCCGTCGTGGATCGAGGCCGCTCAGTGGATGAGAAAGCCGGCATTGGTGGCTATCGTGGATCCCGGGGTGACCGAGGGGGAGCGACCGTGCATCAGTTGCTGATCGCGGGTCGGTACCGGCTGCTCGACCTGGTCGGCACCGGCGGAATGGGCCGGGTGTGGCTTGCTCGCGACGAGATGTTGCATCGCGACGTGGCGGTGAAGGAGGTCGTGCCGCCGTCCTGGCTGGCCGAGACCGAGCGCGAGGAGTTGCGGCTCCGAACCCTGCGGGAGGCGCGCACCGCCGCCCGGCTCAACCATCCCAACGTGGTCCGCCTCTACGACGTGGTCCACGACCGGGAGAGCCCCTGGATCGTGATGGAGTACGTGCCGTCACGATCGGTGCAGCAGATCATCAGCGCCGAGGGGCCGTTGAGCCCGCAGCGCACCGCCCGGATCGGGCTGGCGGTGCTCGCCGCGTTGCGCGCCGCGCACACGGCCGGGGTGCTGCACCGCGACGTGAAGCCGCACAACGTGCTGGTGGCCGACGACGGGCGGGTGGTGCTCACCGACTTCGGGCTGGCCACCTTCGACGGCGGTGACGGTGTGATGACCGGGCCCGGCACGGTGCTCGGCTCGCCGCAGTTCGTCGCCCCCGAGCGGGCCCGCGAAGGGGTGTCCGACGCCCGCACCGACATGTGGTCGCTGGGCGCGACGCTCTACGCGACGGTCGAGGGGCAGTCACCGTACGCACGGTCGAGCGCGATGGCGACGCTCAGCGCACTGGCCACCGAACCACCGGATCCGATGCGTCGGGCCGGCCCGTTGCGTCCCGCCCTGATCGGCCTGTTGCAGCGCGACCCCTGGCGGCGGTTGACCGCCGCCGAGGCGGAGCCGCTGTTGCGCAGCGCCGCGGCGAGCCACGGCGAGCCCGCCGGGTCGGTCCGCTCCTCGGCGGTCGCGGCGGTCCTCAGCGCCGGGCGGGCCATCGCGCCGCACCCGGTCGAACCGGTGGCCCCGCCGGACGAGCCGGCCACGCCAGCTCCGGGCCCGCGCCCGCGGCGCCCACCCGGCCGGCGACGACGCCTGATCGCCCTGGGTGGTGCGGCCACCGCTCTGCTCGTCGCGGGTGGCGTCACGCTGGCTCTGGTCAACCGACACGATGATCGGACCCCACCGTCCGGCTCGGGTGGTGGCGCGCCGACCTCCCGGCCGGCGGCGTTCGCCTGCACGTCGGCCCCGCCACCGTCGGCGACCCCGGTGGTGGCGGTGTCACCGCCACCCGACGTGAAGTACGGGCTGCGCGAGGGCTGGACCTGGTACGACGACCCGACCGGGTTCCGGATCGCCGCGCCGGTGGGGTGGGCGCGCTGGACCGAGGGCTCGGTGACCTGTTTCCGGAAATCCGGCGGGTCCCGGGTGCTCAGCGTCGAGGCAGGGCCGGACCGCGCGGATCCGGTGGCGTACTGGAAGGCCGAGGAGGCTCGGCTGACCGCGACTGCGGCGCTGCCCGGCTATCGCAGGGTGGACATCTCCGCGATGGACATCTTCGAGGGTGGCGCGGTGTGGGAGTGCGGCTGGCAGAACGCCGTCGGCGTTCCGGTGCACAGCTTCCGGCTGTTGGCCAACACCTCGGCCGACCGTTC
Source organism: Micromonospora noduli (assembly GCF_003264475.1). NCBI lineage: Bacteria > Bacillati > Actinomycetota > Actinomycetes > Micromonosporales > Micromonosporaceae > Micromonospora > Micromonospora noduli. The sequence continues at coordinate 124,594 of NZ_PYAC01000010.1, forward strand.
CTACACCGTCTCGTGGTTGACAGAAGAGTTCGACTGGCAGGTCAACGCGGCATACTTGCCGATGATCCGGCAGAGCTTCACCCCCACCCTTTGACACGGTCCGATGTGGACCTTCCGGGTGATGCCCCTGCGGCGCCGACGCTTACTACAGTGGCGTAGTTTTGGGCGCTCAAGATCCCTGGGGAGGGTGAGCCGAGATGATGGGACCGCAACACGCGCTGTCCGGCGCGGCGGTGTGGCTGGCTGGCTCCTGGGCACTGGAGCAGTTCGCCGACTACCACCAGTCGCCGCTCGCGTTGGCGGTGGGCACCGCGGTGTGCGCCGGTGGCGCGCTCTTTCCCGACCTCGACATGTCGGGCAAGGTGACCAAGAACCAGGGTGGGGCCACCGTGGCCCGTACCTTTGGAGTCTTCTCGCTCTTCGCCGCCGAGGTGATGGAGAAGATCTCTCTCGGGGTCTACTACGCCACCAAGCTCAGCAGGGACCCACGCCGCAACAACGGGCACCGGACGCTGACCCACACGCTGCCGTTCACCCTGCTGGTCGGCTGGGGCACCACCGCGCTCTGCGCCGCGTACGGCAAGTGGGCGGTCATCACCATCCTGTTCTTCATGTTCGGCCTGGCGCTGCGCGGGCTGTTCGACGAGTGGGCCGAGCGGGCCGGATGGGTGATCATCACTCTCGCTTCGGCCGGGGCGGCCTGGTTCACCTTCGCCAACCTGCCGGGCGGACGCGGCTATCCGCTGATCGGCACCGCGCTGGGCGTGGGCTGCTTCGTGCACATCCTCGGCGACATGATCACCAGAGCGGGCGTGCCGATCCTCTGGCCGATCCCGATCAAGCGGCGCATGTGGATGATGATCGGCCTGCCGAACAGCATCGCCCTGCGCGTCGGCAGCAAGGCCGAAGTGGTCGGGATGCGCATCGCGCTGACCGTCGTCTCCGCGCTCGCCACCGTCGGCCTGATCGCGCCCTCGGTGCTGAGCCGTTTCGACATCGACATATGACCGATCCGGCCCCGGCGATCCCGCCGGCCGAGGACGAACGCGTACCGGAGTTCTGCCGCGCCCTGGGGCTGCCCGGCCTCGCCGACGTGCACGTGCACTTCCTGCCGCCGCGCCTGCTGCGTCGGGTGTGGGCCTACTTCGACGCCGCCGGGCCGCTGGTCGGCACCGAATGGCCGATCCGCTACCGGTGGAGCGACGCCGACCGGGTCGCACACCTGCGCCGGCTCGGGGTACGGGCGTTCAGCGCCCTGGCGTACGCGCACCGACCGGGCATGGCGGCGCAACTCAACCGCTGGACGCTGGACTTCGCCCGCGACACCCCCGGGTGCCTGGCCTCGGCCACGTTCTACCCCGAGCCGGAGGCCCCCGGGTACGTCGAGGCGGCCCTCGCCGAAGGCGCGCGAGTGTTCAAGTTGCACCTGCAGGTCGGCGGCTTCGCGCCGACCGATCCGGCGCTGGACCCGGTGTGGGGAATGCTGTCCGACGCGGGTGTGCCGGTGGTGGTGCACGCCGGGCACGCACCGGTGGGGACCCCCAACACCGGCCCGGACCCGTTCGCCGCCCTACTCGCCCGCCACCCTCGGCTGACCGCCGTGGTGGCGCACCTGGGCGCCCCGGACTACCGGGCCTTCCTGGACCTCGCCGAGACGTACGAGCGGGTCCGGCTGGACACCACAATGGCCTTCACGCCCTTCTTCGACCAGTTCGTCCCCTTCCCCGCCGAGGAGTTGCCCCGGTTGCGCGAGTTGGGGCTGGCCGGCAAGGTGCTGCTGGGCAGCGACTTCCCGAACATCCCGTACCCGTACGCCGACCAGGTGACCGGACTGGCCCGCCTGGACCTGGGCGACGACTGGCTACGCGCGGTCTGCTGGAACAGCGCCGCCGCCCTCTTCAACCTGCCCTGACCCCACCCCGCCCCCGGCCGACCGCCGCGCTCCCGCCTTCACCTCACCGCGGCGCCCCGCGCCCTCGCCCCGCCCCGCGGCGCCGCGCACTCGCCGTCGCCCCACCGGACCGCTCCTGCGCCCCGCGCCCTCGCGCCCCGCGCCCCGCGCCCCGCACCCTCGCGCCCCGCGCCCAGCCGCGCCCCGCGCCCAGCCGCGCCCCGCGCCCAGCCGCGCCCCGCACCCTCGCGCCCCCCGCCCAGCCGCGCCGCGCCCTCGCGCCCCGCGCCCTCGCGCCCCGCGCCCCGCACCCGCACCCGCACCCGCACCCGCACCCGCACCCGCACCCAAGATCGTGCTAGATCTTTGATGTAGTGGCCTCCTCGCGACCCGATCGAACTACATCCAGGATCAAGCGCGATCTTGGGTGCCGCGCCCCTTGACCGGCGGCCAAGATCCGCGCAACTTCCCGGATGCTGCTGCCTCTGGCGGGTGGGAGGCAGCAGCATCCCCGATGTTGCGCGGATCTTGGCCGCGACCATCAGGTGCGACCGACCGGGAGCCGCGCGGTGCCGGCTGAGCGCGGCGCGGCTGAGCGCGGCGCGGCTGAGCGCGGCTCGCGCAACCGGACTGGCACACGTCTGCAATCCAGTCACGTGT
>NZ_PYAC01000011.1:0-130188 GCF_003264475.1 Micromonospora noduli
GCGCCGCCCCCGCGCGCCGCCTCGCAGCGCAAGATCGCGCAACATCCTGGATGTAGTGGCATCCCGGCTCGTCGTGGCCACTACATCCTGGATCGAGCGTGACCTTGACGGTCGAGAGCGTCCCAAAAGCCGCTCCCGGTCAATCGGCACAGTGTTCGTCGTCAAGATCCGCGCAATATCAGGGATGTTGCTGTCTCTCCTCAGCCGGAGGCAGCAACATTCGGGAAGTTGCGCAGATCTTGGCCTGTGGCCTGTGGCCTGTGCCGTGGGGCGTGGGGCCTGTGCCGGGGGGCGTGGAGGTCGGGCGTGGGCGTGGGGCGTGGAGGTCGCAGAACGTGCGGCCGCAGGCGCGAGGTCGCGGCTGCAGGGCGTGAGGCATGGGCGTGAGGCCGCACGGCGCGAGGGTCGGGGCGCGAGGGGTGGGTGCGGGGACCGGGGGATGGGCCTGGGGTGTGGGGCCTGGGCCACGGCGAGGGGCGAGGGGCGGGGTGCGGGGTGCGGAGGGCGTGTCCCGTGGGGCTGGTGGGAAGGGCGCCGGTTAGGGTGTCGAACACACGTACTGCTGACGGCTGGGGAGGGGGCGGCGTGCGCGTGCTCGGTGTGGACCCGGGGTTGACCCGGTGTGGGGTGGGCGTGGTCGAGGGTGTGCCCGGCCGGCCCTGCACCCTGGTCGCCTACTACGTGGTCTACACCGACCCGGCCGACGACCTGGCGCTGCGCCTGTTGCACCTGGACCGGTCGCTGAACAAGCTGGTCGCCGAGCATCAACCGGAGAGCGTTGCTGTCGAGCGGGTGTTCAGCCAGCACAACGTTCGTACCGTGATGGGCACCGCGCAGGCCAGCGGCATCGCCGTGCTGGCCGGGGCGCGGGCCGGGCTGCCGGTGCAGACGTACACCCCGAGCGAGGTGAAGGCCGCCGTGACCGGGTCCGGTCAGGCCGACAAGGCGCAGATGACCGCCATGGTGACCCGGCTGTTGCGGCTGGCCGAGCCGCCGAAGCCGGCGGACGCCGCCGACGCGCTGGCCCTGGCCATCTGCCACGTGTGGCGCGGCGGGACCCGCTCCAAGCTGGCCGCCGCGGCTGACCGGGCACGACGAGGAGGAGCACGATGATCGCCAGCGTGCGCGGCACGGTGACCGCGACGGGTCCGGACCAGGCCGTGATCGAGGTCGGCGGGGTCGGGCTCGCCGTGCACTGCGCCCCGGGGACCCTCGCGGAGCTGCGGGTCGGCCAGGTCGCCCGGCTCGCCACCAGCTTGATCGTGCGGGAAGACTCGCTGACCCTCTACGGCTTCGCCGACGACGACGCCAAGTCGCTGTTCGAGCTGCTCCAGACCGCCAGTGGGGTCGGCCCGCGGCTGGCCCAGGCGGTGCTGGCGGTGCACACCCCGGACGCGGTTCGCAAGGCGATCGCCAACGCCGACACGGCCGCCCTGACCCGCGTACCCGGGATCGGCAAGAAGGGCGCGGAACGTCTGGTGCTGGAGCTACGTGACCGGATCGGCCCGGTGCCGATCGGCGCCGACGGGGTGGCCGGGGTGACCCGCGGCAGCTGGCCCGACCAGGTCCGCCAGGCGCTGGTGGGGCTGGGCTGGACGGCCGGGCAGGCCGATCAGGCGGTGGCCGCGGTGGCGGAGTCGATCGAGGGTGAGACCCCGCCGGTGCCGGTCCTGCTCAAGCAGGCAATCCGACTGCTCGGTCGTACCCGATGACCGCCCGGCCGCAACGGGCGGCGGCACGATGAGCGCGAATAGTGAGCCGGGTTTGCGAGCCCCGCAGTCGCGAATGAAGAGGGCACGATGAGCGAGACCGAGGGGCTCGTCTCGGCGTACGTCAGTGACGCCGATCGGGACGCGGAGGCCACGGTACGGCCGAGGCGGCTGGCCGAGTTCATCGCCCAGGACCGGGTACGCGACCAGCTCGACCTGTTGTTGCAGGGCGCCATGCGGCGGGGGTCGCCGCCGGATCACATCCTGCTCTCCGGCCCACCCGGGTTGGGTAAGACGAGTCTGGCCAACATCGTCGCCGCCGAGCTGGGCGCGGGCATCCGGGTGACCAGCGGCCCGGCGATCGAGCGTTCCGGTGATCTGGCGGCGATCCTGACCAGCCTCGCCGAGGGCGACGTGCTCTTCATCGACGAGATCCATCGGATCGCGCGGCCGGCCGAGGAGCTGCTCTACAGCGCGATGGAGGACTTCCGGGTCGACGTGGTGGTGGGCAAGGGGCCGGGGGCGACGGCGATCCCGCTGGACGTCGAGCCGTTCACCCTGGTTGGCGCGACGACCCGCTCGGGCCTGTTGACCGGGCCGATGCGGGACCGGTTCGGCTTCGTCGCGCACCTCGACTTCTACGCCCCTGCGGATCTGGAGACGTTGCTGCACCGTTCGGCGCGGATCCTGGGGGTGCCGATCACGCCGGAGGGCGCGACCGAGATCGCCGGTCGGTCCCGGGGCACGCCGCGGATCGCCAACCGGCTGCTGCGCCGGGTCCGCGACTACGCCGAGGTCCGGGCGGACGGGGTGGTCGATCTCGACACCGCCCGTGCGGCCCTGATCGTGTACGACGTGGACGCGCTCGGCCTGGACCGGCTGGACCGGGCGGTGTTGACCGCGTTGGTCGACTCGTTCCGGGGCGGCCCGGTCGGGTTGTCCACCCTCGCCGTGGCGGTGGGGGAGCAGCCGGACACGGTCGAGGAGGTCTGCGAGCCGTTCCTGGTGCGGGCTGGACTCTTGGCCCGTACGCCCAGGGGGCGGGTGGCGACCGAGGCCGCCTGGCGGCATCTGGGGCGCACACCGCCGAATGGTACATTTGGTATGGATAGTCCACCTGTGCCCGACTTGTTCTCCTTGGATGTCGATCAGCCGTGATGTGAACGTGATCTGTGCCGCATTCGGCGTTCTCAGGTGCAGGGTTTAGACTTCGCCGCGGTCTGTACAGGACGTGAGAATCCGCCTCCGCTCCGGCACCCACGGTGCCGGGGAGGTGGCCAATGGGAAGGTCAGTAACCGTGCATTTGGCAGCACCGGGTGGCGGGGCCGGCAGTTTCACGCCGATCCTGATGATCGCCCTGCTCTTTGGCGTCATGTACTTCATGATGATCCGGCCCCAGCAGAAGCGCCGCAAAGAGGCGGAGGCGATGCAGTCCAACCTCGGCCCCGGCGACGAGGTCGTGACCATCGGTGGGCTCTACGGCACGGTCACCGGCATCGAGGACGACACCGTCCTGATCGAGGTCGCCCCCGGCGTGCAGACCCGCTACGCCCGCCCGGCCATCGCGCGGGTGGTCACTCGCGCGGAGCTGCCGAGCGAGCCGGTCACCGAGGACGCGGACACCGTCAAGGAGTGACCCCCCGGGGAGCGGCGAGTCCGGCGTACGGCCGGTCGGCCGGCTTCCGGGTCGTCGCGCCCGAACGGGGCAGCGGGCGAGACGTGAAAACTGGATAGTTGGGTCGACGCCGGGCGTCGGCACGTTCCCGTGACCGTCGGCGTTTCGCGCCGGGGTGCCCGGTCCTCGTGTCGGCACTCCGTCGGCTCAAGGCAGACCCGTCGGGCGGGACCCCCGGCCCGACACCGCCGCCGCTGTGACAGCGGCGCGACCGTACAGGGAGACAGGACAGCCGTGGCACCACCTCAGGGACAGATGCGCCCCGGGCGGCAGCTCGCCGTGCTCGGGTTCATCTTCGTGGTCCTCTATCTTTTGGTGTTCTTCGCCGGCGCCAGCGGCAGCTGGAAGGACCGGCTCGAGCCCAAGCTCGGCCTGGACCTCATCGGCGGCACGCGGGTGACGCTGGAGGCGACCAACAGCGTCGACGGCAAGCCCCCGACGGCGGAGAACCTCGAGGAGGCCCGCGAGATCATCGAGAGCCGGGTCAACGCGTTCGGCGTGGCCGAGGCCGAGGTGGTCACCGAGGGCAACCGCAACATCGTCATCTCCCTGCCCGGTGAGAACCGGAACCTCGACGACGTGGGCGAAGCGGCTGAGCTGCGCTTCCGCAAGGTGCTCAAGGCCGCCTCCGGCAGCGGGGTGGCCGAGGCGCCGCCCGCCGCCACGCCGGCCCCGTCCGGTAGCGCCGCCCCGACCGGCAGCGCGACCCCGACCGGCGCCGCGACCCCGACCGGCAGCGCCTCGCCGAAGGTGACCTCGTCGCCCAGCGGCGGTCAGGGCGGAATGGCCCCGGCGTCGCCCAGCGCCACGCCGACTCCCTCCGCGTCCGCCACGGCCTCGCCGAGCGCCGCCGCGCCCAGCGCCAGCGCCGAGCCGGTGCCGGCCAATGTCGAGCAGCAGCGCAAGGTCGTCGAGCAGAAGGTCGGTGCCGCCGCGTGGCAGGCCGCCAACGGGTTGCAGGCCCCGGCCGATCTGACCGCCGACCCGTCGCTGGCCGAGAAGCTCAAGCCGTTCGGCACGCTGTCTCCGCAGGAGGTAGCGGTGCTGCCGGCGCAGATGCAGTTCAACGTGCCGACGATCAGCTGCGCGCAGCTCGACCAGCGCCCCCCGGCGTCGATCTCCGACCCGAAGCAGCAGGTGGTCTCCTGCGAGGACGGCGCGTCGAAGTACCTGCTCGACCAGGCCAAGGTCGAGGGCACCGACGTGTCCGACGCCGACGCGGTGCTCGACCAGACCAACGCCTGGGTGGTCAGCCTGGACTTCACCGGCGACGGCCAGGGCAAGTGGACCTCGCTGACCCGTGAGGCGTTCAACAACGAGGGCCAGGCCTGCGACGCGACTGCGCTGGGCCAGGACGGCAAGTGCCGGGTGGCCGTCGTGCTGGACAACAAGATCGTCTCCTCCCCGGAGATCCAGGGCGTGCTGACCGGCAACTCCCAGATCACCGGCACCTTCACCCAGAAGGACGCCAGCACCCTCGCCGGTCAGCTCCGCTACGGTGCGCTGCCGGTTACCTTCGAGCAGCAGGAGGCGCAGAACGTCACCGCCACGCTGGGCGCCAGCCACCTGCGCGCCGGTCTGCTCGCGGCGGGCATCGGCATGCTGCTGGTCATCATCTACGCGTTCTTCTACTACCGGCTGCTCGGCTCGGTGATCTTCCTGAGCCTCATCCTCTCCGCGCTGCTGGTCTTCGGCGCGCTGGTGGTGCTCGGCCGGCAGATCGGCTTCACGCTCACCCTCGCCGGCATCGCCGGAATGATCGTCTCGCTCGGTGTGGCGGCGGACTCGTTCGTCATTTATTTCGAACGACTGAAGGACGAGATCCGGGAGGGGCGCAGCCCGCGTAGCGCGGTGCCCCGCGCCTGGATCCGGGCCCGTCGGACGATCATCTCGGCCAACGCGATCACCCTGCTCTCCGCAGTGGTGCTCTACGTGGTCTCGGTCGGCACGGTCAAGGGCTTCGCGTTCGCGCTCGGCCTGGCCACGGTGCTGGACCTGGTCGTGGTGTTCCTCTTCCGGCACCCGATCATGACGATGTTCGCCCGGACCCGGGCGTTCCTGTCCCCGCGGGTCAGCGGTCTGGGCCGGGCACTCCCGGCCCGCAACCAGCCGACTCAGCCCCGCAACCCGCGCGCCAAGGAGGCCTGAGATGGCTGAAAACGGTCTGGCGAGCCGCCTCTACAACGGCGAGGCCGGTCTCAACATCGTCGGCCGGCGCAGGCTCTGGTTCGGCGTCGCCGGGGTCCTGGTCCTGATCGCGATCCTCAGCTTCTCGATCCGTGGGTTCAGCCTGGGCATCGAGTTCGCCGGCGGTAACTCGTTCCAGGTGCCGGCCAGCGTCGGCACCCTGGAAGACGCCGAGCGGGAGGTCAACTCGGCCCTCGCCGCCGAGAACACCGGCGTCACGGTGGCCACCACGCAGAAGGTCGGCGGTCCGGGGGGCGACTCCTACGAGCTGCGCACGCCGCAGCTCACCGCCGAGCAGGCGACCGCGGTCAAGGCCCAGATCGCCGAGGACCTCGGCATCAACGTCGACCAGATCAGCGACAACCAGGTCAGTGAGGCCTGGGGCAGCCAGGTGACCGAGCGGGCCCTGCTCGGTCTGGTCATCTTCATCGCGCTGGTGATGGTCTACCTGATCCTGCGCTTCGAGTGGCGGATGGCCGTCGCCGCGGTCGCCTCGCTGATCACGAACCTGATCCTCACCGCCGGCATCTACTCGCTGGTCGGCTTCGAGGTCACCCCGTCGACGATCATCGGCTTCCTCACCATTCTGGGCTTCGCGCTCTACGACGTGGTGGTGGTCTTCGACAAGGTCCAGGAGAACACCCGGGGCATCACGGCCAACAACAACCAGACGTACGCCGAGGCGTCCAACCTGGCCATCAACCAGAGCCTGATGCGGTCGTTGAACACCTCGGTGGTCGCCCTGCTGCCGGTCGGCGGTCTGCTCTTCATCGGTGCCGGCCTGCTCGGCGCCGGCACGCTGAAGGACCTCGGTCTGGTGCTGTTCGTCGGTATGGCGGTGGCGTTCCTGACCTCCATCCTGGTGGCCACCCCGCTGCTGGCGCTGTTGAAGAACTACGACCCGCGGATCCAGGCGCACAACAAGCGCGTCCTGACCCGGCGGGGCGCGGTCGGCCGCGGCGAGGTCACCGGTAAGGGTGCTGCCGCGAGCCCGGTGACCCAGGCCGACGCGACCGACGAGCCGGTCGACCCGGACGCCGCCGCGCTGGCCGGTGCCGCCCCCAAGGTGGGCGCTCGGCCGGCGGGCAAGCGGCCCACCGGTGCCCGGGGCGGTCGCCCGGGTGGCGGCGGCAACCGGCCGGGTGGCGCCAAGCGGCGCTGACCCGACAGGAAACACCCGAACGGCGTCCGGCATGCTGTTGCCGGACGCCGTTCGTCGTTGAAGGAGAGCGAAACAGCCGTGACGGAGACCCACAGCACCGCAGCGCGCGGGGACAGTGGCCCGGAGGTCGCCCGACTGGTCGCCAGTCGGGTGCTGGACGTGCCCGACTTTCCCAAGCCCGGCGTCATGTTCAAGGACCTGATGCCACTGTTCGCCGACGGCAAGGTCTTCCGTGAGGTGATCGACGGGATCGTCGAGTACCACGGGCGGGACGCCTTCGACGTGGTGGTCGGCATCGAGGCGCGCGGGTTCGTCGTCGCGGCGGCCATCGCGTACGCGACCGGCGTGGGTGTGGTGCCGGTGCGCAAGGCCGGCAAGCTGCCCCGCCCGGCGCACTCGGTGTCCTACGAGTTGGAGTACGGCGAGGCCACCCTCGAAGTGCACGAGGACGCCTTCACCGCCGGGCACCGGGTGCTGGTGGTCGACGACGTGCTGGCCACCGGTGGCACCGCCGAGGCGACGCTGGACCTGGTCGAGCGGGCCGGCGGCACCGTCACCGGCTTCACCGTGCTGCTGGAGCTCGGCTTCCTGGGTGGGCGTGAGCGACTGACGCCGCGTCCCGTCCACGCCCTGTTGACTGTTTGAACCGGTCCATACTCCGCTGACCGTTTGATCCCAGACCTGTCGGATGGACCCGGCGCCGACCGTCCGGCGGAGCGGCAGGGGACCGTCCGTGCGGGTAGCATTGCCCTTTGCTGACGCCGGCGGTACCCCGTCCGGCGAGCGAGACCAGGTCGGCCGATCTTCGGCCGGCGTGTTTCCGGCGAGCGGTGAGGAGGCCGGTGTCCCACGATGTCGTCCCTCCGGCGGAGGGCACGGTGCACCCGACAGGCGACGCTGACGGCTCGGTGACCGACCGGACAGGCGACGCGCCGGCCCGGGTGACGGGCACCGGCAACGGCTCCGGCAGGGCTCCCGGCGAGAGCGCGGTGCGTCCGACCAGCGGCCCGCCGAGCGCCGAGGCGCCTCCCGGCGCCGATGGTGTCGTGGTGCCGTTCCCGACCGACGCCGGCAACGACCCGTCGCCCAGTGGTGGCTTCGGGTTGTCCAACGCGCCCACCGGCCGGCGGGTCCGGGCCCGGCTGGCCCGGTTCAACGCGCCCTGGCAGACCTCTCAGGTCAGCGAGGTGCTGGAGCCGCTCATCGCCAGCCACCGGGACAACCACCCCAAGGCGGACGCCCGGCTGCTCCAGCGCGCCTTCGACACGGCCGCGCGGTGGCACTCCGGGCAGTACCGCAAGTCCGGTGACCCCTACATCACCCACCCGCTCGCGGTGGCGACGATCCTCGGCAACCTGGGGATGGACACCACCACGCTGGTCGCCGCGCTGCTGCACGACACCATCGAGGACACCGAGTACACCCTCGACCAGATGCGCGCCGACTTCGGTGGCGAGGTCGCCCTGCTGGTCGACGGCGTCACCAAGCTCGACAAGGTCAAGCTGGGCGACGCGGCCAAGGCCGAGACGATCCGCAAGATGGTCGTGGCCATGGCCAAGGACCCGCGGGTGCTGGTGATCAAGCTGGCCGACCGGCTGCACAACATGCGGACCCTGACCTTCCTGCCCCGCCCCAAGCAGGAGCAGAAGGCCAAGGAGACGCTGGAGATCCTGGCGCCGCTGGCGCACCGGCTCGGTATGAACACGATCAAGTGGGAGCTGGAGGATCTGTCCTTCGGCACTCTCTTCCCGAAGCGCTACGAGGAGATCAACCGGCTGATCGGGGAGCACCAGCCGCAGCGCGAGGCGCTGCTGCGGCAGGTGACGCAGAAGGTGCAGACCGACCTGAAGGCCGCCAAGATCAAGGCGGAGACCACCGGGCGGCCGAAGCACCTCTACTCGATCTACCAGAAGATGATCGTGCGGGGTCGTGACTTCAACGACATCTACGACCTGGTGGGTGTGCGGATCCTGGTCGACACGGTTCGGGACTGCTACGCGGCGCTGGGGGTCATCCACGCCAACTGGCAGCCGGTGCCGGGCCGGTTCAAGGACTACATCGCAATGCCCAAGTTCAACATGTACCAGTCGTTGCACACGACGGTCATCGGGCCCACCGGCAAGCCGGTGGAGATGCAGATCCGCACGTACGCGATGCACCGCACCGCGGAGTTCGGCATCGCCGCGCACTGGAAGTACAAGGAGCACAAGGGCACTCAGATCGTCGGCCCGCCGGCGCACATCGACGAGATGACCTGGCTGCGGCAGTTGCTCGACTGGCAGCGTGAGGCGGCCGACCCGAGCGAGTTCCTGGACGCGCTGCGCTTCGACCTGTCCAGCCAGGAGGTGTACGTCTTCACCCCGAAGGGTGACGTCATCCCGCTGCCGACCGGGTCGACACCTGTGGACTTCGCGTACGCGGTGCACACCGAGGTGGGGCACAAGTGCATCGGGGCGCGGGTCAACGGCAAGCTGGTGCCGCTGGAGTCGACGCTGTCCAACGGCGACGTGATCGAGATCTTCACGTCGAAGTCCGAGACGGCCGGCCCGACGCAGGACTGGCTGGGCTTCGTCAAGAGCCCGCGCGCCCGCACGAAGATCCGGCAGTACTTCAACAAGGAGCGGCGCGAGGAGGCGATCGAGGCCGGCAAGGACGCGATCGTCAAGGCGATGCGCAAGCAGGGCATGCCCCTGCAGCGGATGCTCACCTCCGACGCGCTCATGTCGATCGCCCGGGACCTGCACCTGGCCGACGTGGCCTCGCTCTACGCGGCGGTCGGCGACAGCCAGGTCTCCGCGCAGTCGGTGGTGCAGAAACTGATGGCCGCGTACGGCGGCGAGGAGGGCGCGGCGGAGGACATCGCCGAGACCGCCGTCGCCACCCGGCCTCCGCGCAGCCGGCAGAGCAGTAGCGACCCGGGCGTGGTGGTCCGGGGCGTCAGCGACGTCTGGATCAAGCTGGCCCGCTGCTGCACACCGGTCCCACCGGACTCGGTGTTCGGCTTCGTCACCCGCTCCGGCGGGGTGAGCGTGCACCGCGACGACTGCGCCAACGCCGAGGACCTGCGCGCGCAGAGCGAGCGGGTCGTCGAGGTGAGCTGGAAGCTCACCTCCGCGTCGACGTTCCTGGTCGCCATACAGGTCGAGGCTCTGGACCGGCACAAGCTGCTGGCCGACGTCACCCGGGTGCTCTCCGACGAGCGGGTCAACATCCTCTCCGCCACCGTCACCACCACCCGCGACCGGGTGGCGGTGAGCCGGTTCAGCTTCGAGATGGCCGACCCGAAGCACCTGGGCCACCTGCTGGCAACGGTCCGCAAGGTCGACGGCGTCTTCGACGCCTACCGGGTCACCTCCGGGGCCTGACGCCCACCGGCTCGGTTCCGCGGCTCGACGCGTACCCCGAGAACACGACAGCGCCCGCCGGCTCAGCCGGCGGGCGCTTCGTCGTGCGCGCGGGGGTCAGCCCTGCGGGTTGCTCATCGTGAGGTCCTTGATGATGAGCTCCTTCTTCGGGTGCCCACCACCGGGCTGCGGGGCGAAGGCACCGTCGTCGCCGGCCTTGGCCACGTCCTTGACGATGTCCAGACCGCCGGTGACGGTGCCGAGCACCGTGTACGTCGCGTCCAGCGGCGAGTCGCCGTAGACGATGAAGAACTGGCTGCCGGTGCTGCCCGGCTGGCCGGAGTTGGCCATCGCGATGACACCCTCCGGGTACGGCGGGCGCTTGTCGGTGGGCAGGTTCTCCTCGGGCAGGCGGTAGCTCGGGCCGCCCTGGCCGTCGGTGGGGCGCCAGCCGTTGCCGGTGGCGCTGGGGTCACCGCACTGCAACACCTTGATGCCCTCGGTCACCATCCGGTGGCACTTGGTGTTGTCGAAGAAGTTCTTCTCCGCGAGGTGGGTGAAGCTGCCCGCCGTGCACGGCACCAGCGACCGGTCAACCTTCGCGGTGATCGGGCCGAGGTTGGTGTCGAGCGTCATGGTCTGGACGCCCTTGGCGGACTGCTGGTTGCTCGGCACCCCCACGTCCTTGATCTGCGGGGGCCGCTGCTCGGTGGGCAGCGCGGTGTACGCGCACTCGGCCGCGCCCGCCGCCGGCGCGGCGGTGTCGCTCTTGTTGTCGTCGTCGCCGCCGAGGCTCACCGCCAGCCAGACGGTGCCGGCGACCACGAGCACCAGCGCGGCAGCCGCGCTGACGATCGCCGTCGTCTGCCGGCGCTTGCGGGCCTTGGCCGCGCGCTCGGCCATCTCCTTCTCGAGCCGGGCGCGTGCCGCCGCGCGCTGCCGCTCTCTGGTGGACGTCACGCCTGGATCCTCCTGGCTGTCTGCTGCTGGGTGCCGCTTGGGTGGGTGGTGGCGCCCGGTCAGCCGGCGCTCGGGCTGCTGGCCGGGGTGCCGGAGGCCGAGGGAGCCGGTGCCGCACCGGTGACCGGCTCACCGACCGTGAGGCTCTGGATCGTCACATCGGTGCTGGGCTTGACCTTCGCCCCGGTCCCATTGTCCACGGTCGGGAGGGCGCCGATCTTCTCCACCACGTCCAGCCCGCCGGTCACCCGGCCGATGACCGGGTACTTCGGGTCGGCGGTGGTGAAGTCCTTGAAGAAGATCAGGAACTGGCTGCCGTTGCTGCCCGGCGGGTTGGAGACCATGGTCACCGTGCCCTTCGGGTACGTCGGCGGCTGGCCGGGGGCCGGACTGGCCGACGGCGACGCCGACGGCACGGTCGGCAACTCCTCGTCGTAGAACGAGTAGGTCGGCCCACCAAGACCCGTGCCGCTGGGGTCGCCGCAGCGCAGCGCGCCCTCGGCGGTGATCTCGTGGCACTTGGTGTTGTCGTAGAACGACCGGCTCGCCAGGTGGGCGATGCTCGCGGCCGCGCACGGGGAGTTGGTCAGGTTCAGTTCCGCGGTGATCGGCGCGCCCTGGTTGGTGGTCACGGTCATCGCCCGGGTGCCGTCGGTGGGCAGATCCTTGGTGGCCGGCGTGCCGACGTCCTTGAGGTTGGTGTTGGCCGTCGCGTCCTGCGGCGTCCAGAGGCAGGTCTCCTCCGCGGCCGTGTTCTGCTTCGGGTCGGAGTCGAACGCCCCGAGCGCCCAGGCTGAGCCGGCCACGACCAACACGAGGATCAGAGCGGCGCCAACTCCGGCCTGGATCTGCCGTCGGCGCCGCGTCGAGGCGGCCCGGCGAGCCAACTGCCGGTCGAGCTTGGCCCGCGCCAGTTTGCGCTGCCGGTCCCTGCTGGAAGCCACCCGTGCTCCCCTTTCCTCTACCTGGTCGTCGCCGGCGGCCGGTCGCCCCGGCCCGTCCGGGCGTCACGTGTGCCGCGCCACACGCCCGCCAGAGTGTACGGCTAGTGACTGGGAATGTGGTGTACGAGGTCCACCCCGTGCCGAGCAGCGCTTATCGGAGGTTGTCACTGTGCCCTACGGGGCGCGTGGGACGGACGCGGCAAACTCGCTCGGCCCGCCCGATAGGCTGCTGTGCAGGACGACAGCTGCTCGACGGAAAGGACAGTGCCCGTGCTCGTGGCCGGCTTTCCCGCGGACGCCTTCGGCACCAACTGCTACGTGGTTGCCACCGCGCCGGGGGAGCAGTGCGTGGTGGTCGACCCCGGCATCGGGGTGCTCGACCAGCTCGACGCGCTGCTCGCCGAGCACCGCCTGCATCCGGCCGCCGTGCTGCTCACCCACGGACACCTCGACCACACCTTCTCGGTCGCGCCGGTCTGCGGCGCGCGCGGCATCACCGCGTACGTGCACCCCGGTGACCGGGAGATGCTGGCCGACCCGTCCAAGGGCCTCTCGACCGACCTGACGTCGCTCTTCGGCGGCCGGCTGAGCTACACCGAGCCGGACGACGTGGCGGAGTTGACCGACGGCGCCACCCTCACGCTCGCCGGCCTGGAGATCGCCGTCGACCATGCCCCGGGCCATACCGGCGGGTCGGTGCTGTTCCGGCTGCCGGGCGCCGGGTCGAGTTGGGAGGCTGACGAGCTGTGCCTCTCCGGTGACGTCCTCTTCGCCGGGTCGATCGGCCGCACCGACCTGCCGGGCGGGAGCATGCCAGCCATGCTCACCAGCCTGCGCGACAAGATTCTTCCGCTGGCCGACGACACCGTCGTGCTGCCCGGTCACGGCCCCAGCACCACCATCGGCCGCGAGCGCGCCAGCAACCCGTACCTCATCGAGGTGGCTGGCACGTCGCCGGCCGCCCCCACCCGGGGCCTCTAGATCTTCTGTCCGCGCCGCGCGCGGACCCACGACACCACCGCGCCACCGGTGCGGAACCGCAAGGAGTACGCCGATGAGCAAGCCCACGCCCATCTCCGGCTTCCCGGAGTGGACCCCCGGCCAGCGGATGATCGAGCAGTTCGTGCTCGACAAGATCCGGGCCACCTTCGAGCTGTACGGCTTCGCGCCGCTGGAGACCCGCGCCGTGGAGCCGCTGGACCAGCTGCTGCGCAAGGGCGAGACCTCGAAGGAGGTCTACGTGATCCGGCGGCTGCACGCCGACGCCGAGGGTGCCGGTGGTGACGACCAGCTCGGCCTGCACTTCGACCTGACCGTGCCGTTCGCCCGGTACGTGCTGGAGAACGCCGGCAAGCTGAGCTTCCCGTTCCGCCGCTACCAGATCCAGAAGGTGTGGCGGGGCGAGCGGCCGCAGGAGGGCCGCTACCGGGAGTTCGTCCAGGCCGACATCGACATCGTCGACCGGGACACCCTCGCCGCGCACCACGAGGCGGAGATGCCGCTGGTCATCGGGGACGCGCTGCGCTCGTTGCCGATCCCACCGGTGACGATCCAGGTCAACAACCGCAAGATCTGCGAGGGTTTCTACCGGGGCATCGGGCTGACCGACCCGGAGGCGGCGCTGCGCGCCGTGGACAAGCTCGACAAGATCGGCCCGGCGAAGGTGGCCGAGCTGCTGGCCCAGACCGCCGGGGCGAGCGAGGCGCAGGCCAAGGCGTGCCTGGCGTTGGCCGAGATCTCCGCCCCGGACGCCTCGTTCGCCGACGCCGTCCGGGCGCTCGGGGTGAGTGACCCGCTGCTCGACGAGGGCATCGAGGAGCTGGTCCGGGTGGTGGACACCGCCGCCGAGCACTCGCCCGGCCTCTGCGTGGCGGACCTGCGCATCGCCCGTGGACTGGATTACTACACGGGCACCGTCTACGAGACCCAGCTGCGCGGCTACGAGCGCTTCGGTTCGATCTGCTCCGGCGGCCGGTACGACAACCTGGCCAGCGCCGGCACCGTCTCGTACCCGGGGGTGGGGATCTCGATCGGGGTGACCCGGCTGCTCGGTCTGCTCTTCGGCGCGGGGGAGCTGTCGGTCTCGCGGGAGGTGCCGACAGCTGTGCTCGTCGCGGTGACCAGCGAGGAGCAACGTACGGCCAGCAACCGGGTGGCCGAGGCGCTGCGGCGGCGCGGGGTGCCGACCGAGGTGTCGCCGAGCGCGGCGAAGTTCGGCAAGCAGATCCGCTACGCCGAGCGGCGGGGCATCCCGTACGTCTGGTTCCCCGGTGCCGAGGGAGCGCCGGACGAGGTGAAGGACATCCGCTCGGGTGAGCAGGTCACGGCCGGTGCGGGGGAGTGGATGCCACCCCTGGCGGACGTCAAGCCCACTGTCGGTTGAGTGTCCCCACTGGCGCTGACGGCCGCGGGGACCTACGGTAGCGTAAGTTACGCCACCGTAGGGAGTTTCTCGTGACCGTCAGCACCACAGTGAGCCAGACCGCGCTGCTCGTCGAGTTGGAGCCGGTTGTCGCACGCAACCTGGACCGCCACCTCTCGCTCGCCAAGGAGTGGTTCCCGCACGAGTACGTGCCGTGGAGCGAAGGGCGGACCTTCGACGGGCCGCTCGGCGGCGAGGCGTGGTCACCGACCGACTCCACCATCCCGGACGTGGCCCGCACGGCGCTGATCGTGAACCTGTTGACCGAGGACAACCTGCCCTCGTACCACCACGAGATCGCCACCCTGTTCGGTCGCGACGGCGCGTGGGGCACCTGGGTGCACCGGTGGACCGCCGAGGAGGGGCGGCACGGCGTCGCGATCCGCGACTACCTGACCGTCAGCCGGGCGGTCGACCCGGTGGCGTTGGAGCGGGCCCGGATGACGCACATGTCGGAGGGCTACACCAACGCCCACGGCGACGAGGTGCTGCACTCGCTGGCGTACGTCTCGTTCCAGGAGCTGGCCACCCGGATCTCGCACCGCAACACCGGCAAGGCCACCGGCGACCCCACCTGCGAGGCGCTGCTGGCCCGGGTGGCCGCCGACGAGAACCTGCACATGGTCTTCTACCGCAACCTGCTCGCGGCCGCGTTCGAGCTGGCTCCGAGTCAGGCCATGCGGGCCGTCGCCGACGTGGTGGCCGACTTCCAGATGCCGGGCAGCGGCATCGACGGATTCGCCCGCAAGTCGGTGGCGATCGCCCTGGCCGGCATCTACGACCTGCGCCAGCACCGCGACGAGGTGCTGCAGCCGGTCCTGCGTCAGTGGGACGTTTTCAACGTGACCGGCCTCAACGCCGACGGCGAGGCCGCCCGCGAGCAGCTCGCCGCCCAGCTGGAGAACCTGGACCGCGCCGCGAGCCGCTTCGAGGAGAAGCGCGACGCCCGAGCCGCCCGCCTAGCCCTCCGCTAGAACCCCCCCACCCCCCACCCCACCCCCCTTGCTCGCGTTGATCAAGAGGTTTCGGTCACCGGAGGCCGGTTTCCTGACGCAAACCCCTTGATCACCGCAGCGAGGGCGGGGGTGGGGGAGGAAGTGGAGTCGGGGTTAGGGGAGGGGGAGGATCAGGCAGGTGCTGGTGGCGTGGGCTATCAGGCGGTCGGTGGCGTCGGTGATG
This sequence comes from Micromonospora noduli, assembly GCF_003264475.1. Taxonomy (NCBI): domain Bacteria; kingdom Bacillati; phylum Actinomycetota; class Actinomycetes; order Micromonosporales; family Micromonosporaceae; genus Micromonospora; species Micromonospora noduli. Next base: position 15,584 of record NZ_PYAC01000011.1, read on the forward strand.
CGGGCCTCGGCCAGGGCCGTACGGCGGCCGCGTTGCAGCACCGTCCCCTCGCACCGCAGGGTGCCGCTGTCGACGGTGACCGGGCGGAGGAACTTCACGTTGAGATCCAGCGAGGTGTAGCCAACGCCGGCGGGCAGCGTGGTGTGCACGGCGCACCCGGCGGCCGTGTCCAGCAGGGTCGAGAGCACGCCACCGTGGACGCTGCCGAGCGGGTTGTAGTGGAACTCCTGTGGAGTCAGTTCGACGACGACCCGGCCCTCGTCGGCTTCCATCCGGGTCATGTCGAGAAGGTGCATCACCGGCGGCGCGGCCAACTCGCCGGCGATCATCGCCCGGAGCATGTCCAGGCCGCTGCGTCGACCGACCTGGGCGGCGTTGACCGACGGGTCCGCCCAGGTGAAGGTACGGCTGCGCACTGGTTCCTGCGTCTGCGTCATGGACGCAGCCTGGCAGCAGGTTGCTGAGTCTGTCAACGAGATCTAGCCTAACCGGATGCGACCCGCGGCTCTAAACTGGTCAGTGGAGAACTGCACCATCGCCCGCGCGATGGAGGTCCTCGGTGAGCGGTGGACCCTGGTGGTGCTCCGCGAGGTGTTCACCGGCGTACGCCGCTTCGACGACATGCGGGTACGCACCGGCATTCCGCGTCAGGTGCTGACCAACCGGCTCGCCAGCCTGGTGGAACAGGGCGTGCTGAGTCGCGAGCCGTACCGGGAGCCCGGCAGTCGGCTGCGCCACGAGTACCGGCTCACGGAGAAGGGCCTGGATCTGTGGCCGGTGCTGGTCGCCGTCCTCGGTTGGGGCGACCGGTACCTCGCCGACGCGGAGGGCCCACCGCTCAGTGTCACGCACCGCGACTGTGGCGCCGAGGTGCGCGCCGAACTGCGCTGCGCCGACGGACACGACGTGGGTCGGCCCCGCGACGTGGTGCCCAGCCCGGGCCCCGGCGCCCGTCGCCGTACCCCCTGACCCGAGCCCGCCGCACCCCCGGACGTCCGTTGCCCGCCGCACCCTGACGCCCCGTCGCCCGCCCGACGCCCGGCGCGGGAAGGCATCGATGATCGTGCACGCCGAATGTGGATTGGATGTCGGTTGGGTGTGACGCTGGCTGTTCACCAGCGTGTCAGGGGTGTTGCGGCCATGTGGCCAACCGAGATCGGTGAATCCGGGCGAATTCAAGCCTTGTTAATGATCTTAAGTATGTGAATACTTCAGTCTCAGCCGGCCGGTTTCCCCAGATCGGCCGCGTTGCCCTCGGGTCAGCCGCCCCCGGCAGACCCGCTCCCCCGCCCAGGAGGTTTGTTACATGCGACCCACGAGGTCCTCATTCCGCGTTGCGGCCACAGTCGCCGTTTCCGGAACCCTGGTCGTCGGCTCGCTCATCGGCGCGCCCGCCCAGGCCGCTCCTGCCGCGTCGCCCGACGCCGCCGCCGCGATCTCCGCGGAACTCGGCGACCGCTCCGCCGGCTCGTACATCGACGCCAGCGGCAAATCCGTCGTCACGGTGACCGACGCGGCCGCCGCCAGCAAGGCGAGCAAGGCCGGCGCCGTCGTCCGCTACGTCACCCGCGGCGCCGCCGAGCTCAACCGGGCCACGGCCGAGCTGGAGCGCTCCGCCAAGATCCCGGGCACCGCCTGGTGGAGTGACCCGGTCACCAACCAGGTCGTCGTCTCCGTCGACAGCACCGTCACCGGGGCCAAGCTGGAGCGGGTCAAGGCCGCCGCCGCGCGGGCCAACGGCGCGGTCCGGGTCGAGGCCGAGGCGGGCGTGCTGAGCACCCGGATCTCCGGCGGCCAGGCCATCTACGCCGGCGGGGGCGGGCGCTGCTCGCTCGGCTTCAACGTGCGCAGTGGCAGCACCTACTACTTCCTGACGGCCGGGCACTGCACGAACATCTCGGCCAGCTGGTACTCGAACTCCGCCCAGACCTCGCTGCTCGGTTCCCGTACCGGCACCAGCTTCCCGGGCAACGACTACGGCATCGTGCGGCACAACAACTCGGCCAACGCCGCCGGCAACGTCTCCCTCTACAACGGCAGCTTCCGGGACATCACCGGTGCCGGCAACGCCTCCGTCGGCCAGTCGGTGCAGCGCTCCGGCAGCACCACCGGCCTGCGCAGCGGCTCGGTGAACGCGACCAACGCCACTGTGAACTACGCCGAGGGCTCGGTCTCCGGTCTGATCCGCACCAACGTCTGCGCCGAGCCGGGCGACAGCGGCGGCTCGCTGTTCGCCGGCGGCACCGCCCTGGGTCTGACCTCCGGTGGTAGCGGCAACTGCCGCACCGGTGGCACGACCTTCTTCCAGCCGGTCACCGAGGCGCTCAGCCGCTACGGCGTCAGCGTCTTCTGATCCACGCACCGCTCGCGGGCCGCCGGAACCTTCCGGCGGCCCGCGTCGCGTTGACGGCCACCGGACCCGCCGTCACCGGGCGACGACTCACGGCAGTCGGTCGGGGCGCCCGGGAGTGGGCCCGCTCGGTGGTCCGAGGGGATCCGGGGGTACGACTCCGATCGTCGGCAGGTCAGGGCCGACGCGTACGGTGCCGCCGGTCGACCAGGCGAGGTGCGCCCGCCGGGCGGAGAGGACCGCCAGCAGCGGCCAGAGGGAGACCGCCACCGCCGTCACCCGCTCGGCCAGCCCGGTGCGGGACCCACTGGTCACCTCGAACGCGCACCAGCCGAAGAGCGCGAGCAGCACGAGCGTGGTGCTCAGCCCCACCGCCCGGCGGAACGCCCAGGGCGGCTCCGGTCGAGTGGGGTGCTCGGTGTCGTGACCGCGCGGCAGCCGCAGTGCCGAGCCGGCCGGCCAGAGCACCAGGGCGAGGACGGCCACCGTCGCCGCGACCCCGTGGCTGAGCGAACCGCCGACCGGCGGCCGGGGAAAGGCGACCAGCGCGATGGTGGCCACACCACCGATCGCGAGCAGGAAGCGGCTGGGCAGCCCGGCCGCGTGCAGGACGGCGGCGACCGACAGGTAACAGCAGCCGAGCAGCACCAGGGCCACCACCATGATCCAGGCGTCGGTGGCGTCCTGTCCGGCCAGCTCGCTGATGGTGTCCCGGACCGGGTCGTACCCGACGGGCTGTCGGGCCTGCGCCACCGTCCAACCGGCCACCAGCAGCACGGGCGCCGCCGCCGCCGTGGCGACGGCCCAGTTCGGTACGGGCCGCATTTCGCCACGTTAACCGGTGCGGCTGCCGGGGGAGTCGGGTTCGCCGGTCCACCCCACCAGCGAATCGTGCCGGCCTGCCGGGTGCCCGGAGGCGGGGCTGCCACCCCTGACAGAATGCGGGTGAGGACTGTTCCACGATGAGGAGTTGCCAGCCGTGATCCGTACCCACAATGCCGGAAGCCTGCGCGCCGCGGACGCCGGCTCGACGGTGACGCTCGCCGGCTGGGTGGCCCGCCGCCGCGACCACGGCGGGGTCATCTTCGTCGACCTGCGCGATGGTTCCGGTGTTGTCCAGGTGGTGTTCCGCGAGGAAGATGCGCACGCGCTGCGCAACGAGTTCTGCGTGAAGGTCGTCGGCGAGGTGACCCGCCGCCCAGCCGGCAACGAGAACCCGGAGCTGCCCACCGGCGAGGTCGAGGTGACCGTCGTCGAGCTGGAGGTGCTCTCCGAGGCGGCGCCGCTGCCGCTGCCGGTGGACGACCAGATCGAGGCCGGCGACGACATTCGACTCCGGTACCGCTACCTGGACCTGCGCCGCAGCGGCCCGGCGAACGCGCTGCGGCTGCGCTCGCGCGCCAGCCAGCTCGCCCGGGGTGTGCTGCACGAGCGGGACTTCCTGGAGATCGAGACGCCGACGCTGACCCGCTCGACGCCGGAGGGCGCCCGCGACTTCCTGGTGCCGGTGCGGCTCCAGCCCGGCAGCTGGTACGCGCTGCCGCAGTCGCCGCAGCTGTTCAAGCAGCTGCTGATGGTCGGTGGCATGGAGCGGTACTACCAGATCGCCCGCTGCTACCGCGATGAGGACTTCCGCGCCGACCGGCAGCCGGAGTTCACCCAGCTCGACATCGAGATGTCGTTCGTCACCGAGGACGACGTGATCGACCTCGGCGAGGCGATCGTCTCGACGCTGTGGAAGAACCTGGCCGGGCATGAGATCACCGGACCGATCCCGCGGATCACCTGGCACGACGCGATGGCCCGGTACGGCTCGGACAAGCCGGACCTGCGCTACGGCGTCGAGCTGACCGAGCTGACCGAGTACCTGCGCGGCACCGAGTTCCGGGTCTTCGCCGGGGCGATCGACGCGGGCGGCTACGTCGGCGCGGTCGTGATGCCGGGAGGCGCGGCGCAGAGCCGCAAGGAGCTGGACGGCTGGCAGGACTGGGCGAAGGCGCGTGGCGCGCGCGGCCTGGCGTACGTGGTGCTGGACGCCGAGACCGGCGACGCGCGCGGCCCGGTGGCGAAGAACCTCTCCGCCGAGCACCTGGGCGGGCTCGCCGACGCGGTCGGCGCCAAGCCGGGTGACGCGGTCTTCTTCGCCGCGAGCGCCACCACCCGGGAGGCGCAGGAGCTGCTCGGGGCGGCCCGGGTCGAGATCGCCAAGCGGTCCGGCCTGATCGACGAGAGCGCCTGGGCGTTCTGCTGGGTGGTCGACGCGCCGATGTTCGAGCGCACGGACGAGGGTGGTTGGACGGCAGTGCACCACCCGTTCACCTCGCCGAACGCGGAGTGGGTCGACCGGTTCGAGGAGGCTCCGGACCGGGCCCTGGCGTACGCGTACGACATCGTCTGCAACGGCAACGAGATCGGCGGCGGGTCGATCCGTATCCACCGGGGTGACGTGCAGAAGCGGGTTTTCGACCTGCTCGGCATCACTCCCGAGGAGGCGCAGGACAAGTTCGGCTTCCTGCTGGAGGCGTTCAAGTACGGCGCGCCGCCGCACGGCGGTATCGCCTTCGGCTGGGACCGGGTCTGCATGCTGCTCGCCGGCGCGGACTCCATCCGTGAGGTCATCGCCTTCCCGAAGACCCGGGGTGGTTTCGACCCGCTGACCAGTGCACCCACCCCGATCACCGCCCAGCAGCGCACCGAGGCCGGCATCGACGCCAAGCCCAAGCCCGCCGCAACGGCCCACACCGGAACGGCCGGCCCCGCAGCCCCGGTAGCAGACCCGGTCTGACCCCCCCGCTCCTGCTTGGTTGATCAAGAGGTTTGCGTCATCATCGCCCCGCGAGATGACGCAAACCTCTTGATCGTCAGTGGGGGAGTGGGCTGGGATGCGGGTGCTTGTTGTCGGGGGTAGTGGGTTACTCGGGCGGTCGGTCTGTCGGCGGGGCGTCAGCGCCGGGTGGTCGATGGTCGGGACGTTTCACTCCGGTGAGATCGATGTGCCGGGAGTCGCGGCACGGCGGCTGGACGTGACCGACCGGTCCGCCGTGCGTGCGCTGGTCGCCGAGGTGCGGCCGGACGCCGTGGTCGGGACCCCCTATCGGTACGGGGACTGGGCGGTCACCGCCGACGGGGCAGCGCACGTGGCGCTCGCCGCCGCCGAGGTGGGTGCCCGGCTGGTGCACGTGTCCAGCGACGCGCTGCACGCCGGACGACCCGTGCCGTACACCGACGACGAACCACCCACGCCGGTGCACGCGTACGGTGCCGCGAAGGCGGCGGCCGAGACCGCCGTACGGGCGATCGACCCGGGCGCTGCACTGGTGCGGACCTCCCTGATCGTGGGGGAGGGGAGTAAGCAGATCCAGCTCTGCCGGGACGCGCTCGCCGGCCGGGCCACCCTGTTCAGCGACGAACTGCGCTGCCCGATCGACGTGACTGACCTGGCCGACGCCGTGCTGGAGTTGGCCGCCTCGACGTACTCCGGTCTGCTCAACGTGGCGGGCCCGGACGCGGTCAGCCGGGCCGAGCTGGGCCTGCTGGTCGCCGAGCGGTACGGCCTGGCCGCGGCGGGGTTGAGGACCACCACCAGCGCAACCAGCGGCCTGGTCCGTCCCCTGGACGTACGCCTCGACTCCGCGCGCGCCGCCGCCCTGCTACGCACCCGGCTGCGCGGGGTACGCGAACTCCTCGCCAGCTGAGCGGCACATGCACACTTCCCATGCATAACTCTTGTGCATAGGAAGTGTGCAGAGATAGTGTGCAGTCATGGAGACCCCCCCGCCCGACGGCCGCACCGAGCCACGGCGCGTCGATCTGGACGGCCGGCAGGTTCGCGTGCTGGCCCACCCACTGCGGATGCGGCTGCTCGGCTCGCTGCGCATCGACGGTCCGGCGACCGCGACGGCCCTCGCCGAGAAGTTGGGCACCAACACCGGCGCGACCAGCTACCACCTGCGGCAACTCGCCGAGGTGGGGCTCGTGGCCGAGGACCCCGACCGGGGCACCAGTCGGCAGCGCTGGTGGCAGGCAGCGCACGACATGAGTCACTTCGACCCCACCGACTTCGACGAAGACCCGGATACCCGCGCCGCCGTGCAGTGGATCCAAGCCGACCAGGTGCGGCTGATGGGTGAGCTGGCCGAGCGCTGGATGGCCGTCGAGCACCACCAGTCTCCGGCCTGGCGCGACGCCGCCGGGATGAGTGACCTGGTGCTGCCGCTCGACCCGGACCGGCTACGTGCTCTCAGCGACGACCTCTGGGCGGTGTTGATGCGTTACCGCGACGAAGCCGTGACCGACGCCCCGGACGTCAAACCCGTGCACGTGTTCCTGGCCGGTTTCCCGCGTCTGGACGAGCGCTGGTGAGCGCGAGGAGTGAGCCGGGTTTGCGAGCCCCGCAGTCGCGAACGGAGGTGTCGTCGTGAGCGCGCTGACCGTACGCCAGGTTCGGCGTCGTTACCTCACGCTCTACGGTCTGCGCTGGCTGCCCACGGGTCTGATGATCCCGGTGATGATCCTGCTGATGCAGGAGCGCGGCCTGTCGCTGCCGCAGATCGGCCTGGTCTCCACGGCGCAGGGGCTGCTGGTGCTGGCGCTGGAGTTGCCCACCGGCGGGTTCGCCGACGCCCTCGGCCGTCGACCGGTGCTGCTCGCCGCCGGGGTGCTGAACCTCGCCTCGCTGGCGCTGTTCGCGGTGGCCGACTCGTTCGTGCTGTTCTTCGTGGTCTGGGCTCTGCAGGGCATCTACCGGGCGTTGGACAGCGGCCCGTTGGAGTCCTGGTACGTCGACGCCACCCTGGCCGCCGACCCGGAGGCCGAGTACGAGCGCGGTCTCGGCTACGCCGGCACCGTCATCGGTGGGGCCATCGCCGGTGGCGCGCTGCTCAGCGGTGGTCTCATCGCGCTCGGTCCGATCGGGCCGGTCAGCGCGCTGACGGTGCCCGTGTTGGCCGCCATCGTCGCGCAGGCGTCGGCGCTCGTCGCGCTGGTCGTGCTGCTGGTCGAGGAGCGTCCGGCCACGGGGTTCGCGGCGCTCCGGGCCTCGGTGGTCCAGGCGCCCCGGATGATCGGCCAGGCCGTCGGCCTGCTGCGTCGTTCCCGGGTGCTGCTGGCGTTGGTGGCCGTCGAGCTGTTCTGGGGCTTCGGCATGGTCACCTTCGAGTCGCTGCTGCCGGTACGGCTCGCCGAGGTGATCGGCGACCCGGAACGCGCCGCGGCGCTGCTCGGGCCGGCGAACTCGGCCGCCTGGCTCGCCTCGGCCGCCGGCGCGGCACTGACCCCACTGCTGCTGCGCTGGTTCGGCGCCGCGCCGGGTGCGGCCCTGCTGCGCATCCTCCAGGGCGTGACGGTGGTCGGGATGGGGTTGTTCGCCGGGCCGGTCGGCGTGCTGGTGGCCTACCTGGCCTGCTACGCCGTGCACGGCGCGTCCAACCCGTTGCACAGTGGGCTGCTGCACCGGCAGGTCGACGGCCCGTACCGGACCAGCGTGCTTTCGCTGAACTCGATGATGGCGCAGCCGGCCGGCGCGCTCGGCGGGGTGGTGCTCACCGCGCTCGCCGCCGCCACCAGCGTCAGCACCGCGATGGTGGTCGGTGCTGTGGTGTTGGCCGTCGCCGCCCCGCTCTACCTGCCCGCCTGGCTGGCCGGGCGTCGGGCCGCCCCGGCCGTCGGGCCGACAGCGGTTCCGGTTTCCGCCGCGGACCGTTGAGGAGGGGGCCCCTTGTCCGCGAGGGGCCCCTTACTGCCGGTCAGGCGAGGCGGATCGAGCTGAGCGGGAGGGTGTTGGTGTAGCCGAGCCGACGGTAGAGCCGCCCCGCGGCGACATTGTGCGTGTAGACGCCGAGCCCAACCATGTCGTGGCGCGCCAGTAGCGCCCGGGTCATCCCCGCGGTCAGGGACGCGCCCAGCCCTCGACCTCGTTGGTCGGGGGCGACGGTCAGGCCGGCGAGGAAGCCGATGTCACCCTGGCTGCGGTCCGCGCCGCACGCCACCAACCGGTCGCCGGCCCGGATGCCGTACCAGTCGACCACCCGTGGGTCGCCCGGTCGGGAGGTACTGCTGGGGAACGACTCTTCGACCAGCGCCGCCAGCGCCGGCTGGTCGGCGTCGGTGAGGCGTACCACCGGCTGCTCGTCCGACTGCGCCGGCGGCACCGTGTCGGTCCAGTGGAAGTCCCAGTCGCTGTGCTCGGCCACCGCCAGCCGGTCGACCAGCCGACCGCGATCGTGTCGAGGCAGGTGCAGCCGCTGTCCGGGCTGGAGCATTCCGTCGGCGGCGAGCGCGACACAGATCTCCAGCGCCGGTTCGGCCGGGCCGATCGCGCAGCCAGCCGGTCCGTACTCCGGCGGCACCAACCACAGCACGGCGCCATCACGCTGGTACGCGCGCGCCGGCACGGCCCGCCCGAGCGCGTGCCGGGCGAACGGGTGATGGCCGACGGCGGCCAGGACGGCGCTCCGGTCCTGGAGCACCCGGTCGTGGATGATCATGCGGTCCAGCCTAGGAGCCGGCTGTTGATTGCCTCCGCCGGGCCCTGGCGGCGTGGCCGTCTCCACCGTGGAGATTGACGAGTCGACCGATTGGGTACATCACGCGCCGACCTACTGGGAACCCCCACCGGAGGACCGACATGCTCGCCATCCTGGCCGCGATTGTCTTCGGCTTCGCCCTGCTCATCGATTTGCTCGACACCAACTTCGGCGCACCCGACCTGTTCAACTGGAACACCCTCGTGCTCATCGGACTGCTCCTGCTCTCGCTCTACCTGGCCGGCGTGGGCAGTGGCCCGCGCGGCGGCGGCGGCGGTGGCGGTGGCCGTTGGTACCGGGGCCGTCGCCCCGGGCGTGGCTGACCGGAACCGATCACCGGTGGCGGGCCTGCGGCGCGATTCCGGCGTCGTGGGCCCGGCCCGGTACTGTCTTCGTGATGGAGTCCGACGCCCTCTTCTCCCTCGGTGAACCCGCCGGGTCGCGTAGCGCGCCCGACGGTCCCGCCGGTGTCGACGGCTTCACCGCGGTGGCCGACGATTCGCCCCTGCCCGTCCGGATGCGCCCGGTGACCCTCGACGAGCTGGTCGGGCAGGAGCACCTGCTCGCTCCCGGCGCACCCCTGCGGCAACTGGTCTCCGGCGGGGCGCCGATGTCGGTGATCCTCTGGGGCCCGCCGGGCAGCGGCAAGACCACCATCGCGCACCTGGTGGCCGGGGCCACCGATCGCCGCTTCGTGGCCATGTCGGCGCTCTCCGCCGGCGTGAAGGACGTCCGGGCGGTGATCGAGGCGGCTCGCCGTCAGCGCCGTTCCGGCGGCCCGCAGACCGTGCTGTTCATCGACGAGGTGCACCGGTTCAGCAAGACCCAACAGGATTCGCTGCTCGCCGCCGTCGAGGACCGCACTGTCACCCTGCTGGCGGCCACCACCGAAAACCCGTACTTCTCGGTCATCTCACCGCTGCTGTCGCGGTGCGTGCTGCTCACCCTGCAACCGTTGGACGACGAGGCGGTGCGGGGCCTGCTGCGCCGCGCGGTCGCCGACAAGCGTGGCCTGGACGGCGCCCTGGCCCTGACCACCGAGGCCGAGGATCACCTGGTCCGGCTGGCCGCCGGTGACGTCCGTAAGGCACTCACCGCCCTGGAGGCCGCGGCGGCCTCCGCCACGGCCCTCGGCGGCGGGCGGATCGACCTCGCCACCGCCGAGCAGGCCGTCGACGTCGCGGCGGTGCGCTACGACCGCGACGGCGACGCCCACTACGACGTGGTCAGCGCCTTCATCAAGAGCATGCGCGGCTCGGACGTGGACGCGGCGGTGCACTGGCTGGCCCGCATGCTGGTCGCCGGTGAGGACGCCCGGTTCATCGCCCGTCGCCTGGTCATCTTCGCCAGCGAGGACGTGGGCATGGCCGATCCCAGTGCGCTGAGCGTGGCGACCGCCGCCGCGCACGCGGTCGAGTACGTCGGGCTGCCCGAAGCGCAGCTCAACCTCGCCCAGGCGGTGATCCACCTGGCCACCGCGCCCAAGTCGAACTCGGCCACCACCGCCATCGGCGCCGCGATCGCCGACGTCCGGGCCGGTCGCGGTGGCCCGGTGCCGCGAGGGCTGCGCGACGCGCACTACGCCGGCGCCCGAGGGTTGGGCCACGGGACCGGTTACCGCTACCCGCACGACGACCAGCGCGGCGTGGTCACCCAGCAGTACGTCCCGGACGACCTGGTGGGCACCGACTACTACCAGCCCAGCCCGCACGGCGCGGAGCGATCGGTGGCCAGCCGGTTGCCGCTGCTGCGCCGGATCGTGCGTGGCCTGCCGGCTCCGGCCGCGCGCCCGCAGACGCCGACAGCCGAGCCGTCCGTAACGGCGCAGACCGCGCCAGCGCTATCCCCGGGGGTCGCCCGTCCGACGACGGGCACGGGTGCCCCCGGCACGATGCAGGACAGCGGCACCGACGCCGCAGGAGAGGGTCAACAGTGAGATCGCGTGGTGGGGACCGCCCGGACGAGGGCCCGGACGAGCGGCGCGATCCCCGCGCCAAGACCCGCCGTTGGGGTCGCGGCCGGCCGGCTGAGCCCGAGCCGGAGGCGCCGGTCGCCGGCGAGGAGTTCGGCTGGATCGACGACCTGCGTTCGGCCAAGCAGCAACGCACCGAGCTGGGCCCGGACGGCGCACCGGCGGAGCCGAACCGGCCCCGCGGGGGCATGCCGCCGGCAGACCCGGCCGGACCGCCGGCACAGCCCATCCCGCGTACGCCGGGAGAGCCGGCCGGTGCGCGCGGCGGTGCGCCGGAGTCCTCGGCGCCGCCGGCCCCGCCCCAGAGTGAACCGGGCGGTGCCGCCGCCCGTCGACCGGTCGACGGGCCCTGGCCCGGGGAGACGCCGCCAGCGGGTCGTCGCCCGGACAACCGGCCACCCGCCGCCGGCCCCGCGCCCGGGCAGCCGTCGCGCCGCGGCGTGCAGCCGGTGCCCGGCGCCCGCGCTGCCGTACCACAGTCGCCACCCGCTGCTCGCCCGGGCGGTAGTGGCCCGGCCGGCCCGCAGGGGCCTCGTCCGGCACCCGACGCGCCCGGCGGCCCGGCCCGTTCGCGCGGTGCGGCCGCCCCTCCCGGCCCACCCGTGGGCCCACCGACCTCAGGCCCCCCGGCTGGTCGTCGCCCGGACGCCCCCGCTTCGCCGGCGCGTCGTCCGGATGCCGCTGTTCCGCCGGGCCGTCATCAGGACCCCGCCGCACCCGGCGGTCATCCCGACGCCATGCCACCGCTGCGCCGTCCGGATGCCGGTCCGCCGGTCCGCCGACCCGGCCCGGAGCAACCGGTCGAACCCGGCCGTGCCCGGCCGCCCGCCGACGGCACGCCCGCCGGTCGCCGCGCCGCCGGCTCGGCACCCGACCCGACGCGGGCCGCCGGAGCACCCGCCACCGCCGGCCCGGCCCGCTTCGACAGCGCGCCGGCTGGCGTCGTGCCGCCGACCGCGGACGGCCTGCGGCCCGACCCCGCCATCGACAGTGACCCGCGTACCGCCCGGCGTCGTCCGGGCCCGACCGACCCCGGTGCACCCGAGCCCGCCGGGCGCGCTTCGGAGGGTCCCCGTCCGACAGCCGGCGGGCGTCGTCGCGCCGCCGAACCCGACGAGCCGGTGGTGCCCCGCTCGGGGAACGCGCCACCCGTGCCCCGCTCGGGGAACGCATCGTCGGTGCCCGAGGCGACCGGCGCGCACAGTGGCGCCCTGCCCACCACCGGCCCCGCCGACGGCACCGTTCGCCGCCGGGTCGTCTCCGGTGAAACGGAACGCCGAACGCCGCCCGGCGGCGAACCCCGCCTGGACCGGCCGGACCGCCCGGAGCGGCCCGCGGACTGGCTCCGCCAGGCCGGCCGCCTGCCACACACCGACCCCGGCCTGCCGGTGGTCAACCGCCGAGACGGCAGTCCGCCGGCCGGGGGTCACCGTCCGGCGTCGCCCGTCGGGCCGGGAGACCTCACCGACCAGGCGTCCGGTCGACTCGCCGTGCCCGACCCGGCCGCGGAACGCACCGCCGCCCGCCGGCCCGCCGGCCCGCCGGTCGACCCGGGCGCGGACGCACCGACCGGTCGCCGCGCCGCCCGCCCCGACGCGTCGGGATCCACCGGAGAGCAGGCCCTGACCTACCCCCCGCCGCCCGGTGACCGGCCCGCCCGTGGGCGGGGCGCCGCGGCGGTGCCCACTCCGGACCCCAGCGGCCAGCGCGGCCGTGCCGTGGCGGGCCCCGGGCCGGACGCACCGCCCGTCCCGGATCCGACCGGCCGACGACGTCGTCCACCGGCCGAGCCCGGCCCCGACGGTACGGCTGGCCCCGGTCGACCGGGGCCCGCGAGCGACCACGGCGATGACCCGTACGCCGGTGGTCGACCCGGCGCCGGTCCCGCTGCTCGGGGCGCCGCCCGCTCCGTCCCACCCGGGCGGGCCCGTCCCATCCCGGGCGACGCGCAGGCACCCGGCACCGGGCACCGTGGCGCTGACGGCCCACTGCGTCCCGGCCCGGGTGGCGAGCCCGCACCCCGGGACGCGACCCGTCCGGACGGGTCGGCTCGCGCGGCGGTGCCGCCGGGTGTGGATGGTCCGCCGCGTTCGCGTCCGGACGGTCCGGCTCGTGCCGCCGTCCGCCCCGGCGGGCAGCCGCCAACCGACGACCGGACGACCGGTGAGCCCGGGCCGGCCCGTGGCGCTGCGCCGGCCGCCGGGCGACCCTCGCCGGCCGACCGTGCCGCCGGACGTGCCCTGCCTCCGAATCGCGAGCCCGGCCGTGCAGAGCCGAGCGGTGTCGCGCCCGTGCCACCGCCCGGACGCGCCGGCGAGCCCGTCGGCGTGGCCCGCGCCGCCGCCGTGGTGCCCTCCGTGTCCGGCCCGGTGGACCGACCGCAACCGGAGCCCTCCGACGGGCCGGCGCTGCGCTCGGCCGGTCAGGACGCGCCGGACGACGACGCCGCACCGGGTGCCCGTTCCGAGGAACGCCGGCAGACCCGTGAACGACGTCGCCTGCGCGCGGCGGTGTTGGTGCTGGTCAGCGTCGTGCTGCTCGGCGCGGTGCCGCTCTTCTTCGGCATCCGGACGCTGAGCCGTGACCCGGTCTTCGACAACCTGGACCAGCTCGGTGTGCCCGCCTGGGCGGCCGCCAAGACGGTCGACGACGTCAGCGGCAGCCGCTGGTGCCTGCTTGACTGCCGGCTGCGTGAGCGCACCGTGACTTCGGAGAAGGCGCCCAAGGAGACGGCGCAGGTCTACGAGGACGCGCTGCGCCGGGACGGGTGGCAGCCGTGGAAGGTGAGCCGCTGCCCGGAGCAGCAGACGAAGGGCAGCTACACCTGCTGGCGTCGCGACGAGTTGACCCTCGACCTGTGGGTACGCGAGCCGACCTGTGTGCCGCCGCCGGTGGACGGCGAGCCGGCGGTGGTGCCGTCCGGCGACCCGTCGGCCGCTGCGACCGAGTGCACCGGCTCGTTGGTGTCGGTGAAGGTGCGCAATGCGATCGACGACGAGCGGACCAGGCCGCAGCCGACCACCGACCCGTCACTGACCGGTGAGGATCCGTTCCCGACGGTCAGTGCGGATCCGCTGGGCGAGCCGACACCCTCACCGTCCTGAGCCGGTCTCCATCACGGACGGTAGGGTCTGGGGCTGGCGGGCACGCCCGCTGCCGGTACCGCCGACGGCTCGGCGGCCGGTACGGGCGGCATGGTTGTGCGTTCCGGGGACGTCGGGTCCTGCGGAACTCTGCTTGAGGAGGACAGGCGTGGGCGACATTGGAGCGATCGCGGCGCTGATCGCGGCATCCGCGTTCGCGGTGCTGGTGCTCATCCTGACGCTGCCCATCCTGCGGCTGCGGCACACGGTTGACGCCACCACCCGCATGATCAACGACCTGAACGATCGGACCGCACCGCTGCTCGGTGACGTGAACACCACTGTGAAGAACGTCAACACCGCGCTGGAGCAGGTGCAGACCTCGCTCGACGGTGTGAATCTCCAGCTGGCGAAGGTCGACACCATGACCAGCCACGCGCAGAACGTCACCGCCAACGTCGCCAACCTGGCCACCGTCGTCTCCGCCGCCGCCGCCAACCCCCTGGTCAAGGTGGCCGCGTTCGGCTACGGCGTGCGTAAGGCCGCCGCCGGCCGCCGGCACGCCGAGACCGAGCGCGAAGTGCGCGACACCATCAAGCAGCAGCGACGGGCCGCGCGACGCGGCAACAGCTGACCGACCCGGCGCACCAGGAGGTAGCGGGACATGAGGCGCTTGTTCTGGCTCGGCATCGGGGTGGCCGTCGGTGTGATCGTGGTCCGCAAGGCGACCCGGACCGCGCAGGCGTACACGCCGGCGGGCATCGCCAGCTCGCTGACGGAATCCGCTGGCGGGCTCGTCGAGTCGCTGCGTAGTTTCGTGGAGGACGTCCGGGTCGGGATGGCCGAGCGCGAGCAGGAGATCCACCACGCGTTCGCCCAGGGCGAGGCGTTCGACGACAAGTTCGCCGACCTGCGGGAAGACCCGCGAATCGGCGATCGAGAAATCTTTCCGGAGGAACACCAGCGATGAAGACGGCGGAGATCAAGCGGCGGTACCTCGCGCACTTCGAGGCGAATGGCCACGCCGTGGTGCCGTCCGCTCCGCTGCCCGCCATCAGCGACCCGAACCTGCTGTTCGTCAACGCCGGCATGGTGCAGTTCGTCCCGTACTTCCTGGGTCAGCAGACGCCCGCGTACCAGCGGGCGGTCAGCGTGCAGAAGTGCATCCGTACCCCGGACATCGACGAGGTCGGTAAGACCAGCCGGCACGGCACGTTCTTCCAGATGAACGGCAACTTCTCCTTCGGTGACTACTTCAAGGCCGGCGCGATTCCGCTGGCCTGGGAGTTGTCCACGAAGCCGATCGCCGAGGGTGGTTACGGGCTGGATCCGGAGCGGATCTGGCCGACGGTCTACCTCGACGACGACGAGGCGTACGAGATCTGGCGGTCGGTGGGCGTGCCGGCTGAGCGGATCGTCCGCCGAGGCAAGGCGGACAACTTCTGGTCGATGGGCATTCCCGGGCCGTGCGGTCCGTCGTCGGAGCTGTTCTACGACCGGGGCCCGGAGTACGGCCGGGAGGGCGGCCCGGCGGTCGACGAGGACCGGTACATGGAGTACTGGAACCTCGTCTTCATGCAGTTCGAGCGGGGTCCGGGCACGACCAAGGAGGACTACCCGATCCTGGGTGACCTGCCGGCGAAGAACATCGACACCGGCATGGGCCTGGAGCGGATGGCCTCGATCCTGCAGGGTGTCGACAACCTGTACGAGATCGACGAGGTCCGGCCGATCCTGGCGCGGGCGGCCGAGCTGACGGGTAAGCGCTACGGCGCGCACTCCGGGCATGTGGCCAGCGAGTCGCACCCGGACGACGTCCGGCTGCGGGTGATCGCGGATCACGTGCGGACCGCGTTGATGCTGATCGGCGACGGGGTGACCCCGTCCAACGAGGGTCGCGGGTACGTGCTGCGGCGGATCATGCGCCGGGCGATCCGGTCGATCCGGCTGCTGGGTTGGCAGGACCGGGCGCTGCCCGAGCTGCTGCCGGTGGCCCGGGACTGTATGGCGCCGTCGTACCCGGAGTTGGCTACCGACTTCGACCGGATCGCGGATTACGCGTACGCGGAGGAGGAGGCGTTCCTGTCCACCCTGCGGGCCGGCACCACGATCCTGGACACCGCGATCGCGGAAACCCGCACGGCGGGCGGCTCGGCTCTGTCCGGGGCGAAGGCGTTCCAGCTGCACGACACCTACGGCTTCCCGATCGATCTGACCCTGGAGATCGCCGCGGAGCAGGGCCTCACTGTCGACGACGAGGGGTTCCGGCGGCTGATGGCCGACCAGCGGACCCGGGCGAAGGCGGACGCGCAGGCCCGCAAGACGGGGCACGTCGACCTGTCGGCGTACCGGTCGGTGCTCGACGCGGGTGGTCCGGTGACGTTCACCGGGTACAGCGAGGTGTCCCGCGAGTCGACGGTGCGGGCGCTGCTCGGCGCCGACGGCCCGCGTCAGGCGGCGACCGAGGGCGACACCATCGAGCTGGTGCTGGACACCACCCCGTTCTACGCGGAGGGCGGTGGGCAGCAGCCCGACCAGGGCATGATCACGGTTGGTGGCGGGCAGGTCGAGGTGCTCGACGTGCAGCAGCCGGTGCCCGGTCTGATCGTGCACCGCGCCCGGGTGATCCGCGGCGAGGTGCGCGCCGGTGAGGCCGGCTTCGCCGAGATCGACACGACCCGGCGTCGGGCGATCTCCCGGTCGCACACCGCCACGCACCTGGTGCACCAGACCATGCGGAACTTCCTCGGGGAGTCGGCCACGCAGGCCGGGTCGCTGAACGCCCCCGGTCGGCTCCGGTTCGACTTCAACACCCCGACCGGGGTGTCGCCGAGCGTCCTGCGCGACGTGGAGCAGCAGGTCAACGAGGTGCTCCTGGCCGACCTGGAGGTGCACGCCTTCATCACCTCGTTGGAGGAGGCGCGGCGCATCGGCGCGATGGCGCTCTTCGGCGAGAAGTACGGCGAGGAGGTGCGGGTCGTCGAGGTGGGTGACTACGCCCGGGAGCTGTGCGGCGGCACGCATGTGGCCCGCTCGGCCCAGCTCGGCCTCGTGAAGATCCTCTCCGAGTCGTCCATCGGTTCCGGTGTCCGCCGGGTCGAGGCGCTGGTCGGCATGGACGCCTTCGGCTTCCTGGCCAAGGAGCACCTGCTGGTCTCCCGGCTGGCCGAGCTGTACCGGGTGCCCAACGATCAGGTCGCCGACCGGGTGGAGCAGACCGTCACCCAGCTTCGCGACGCCGAGAAGGAGCTGGAGAAGCTGCGGGCCCAGCTGGTGCTGGGCGGCGCGGCGGCGCTCGCGGCGCAGGCCAAGGACGTGCGCGGGGTGGCGTACGTGGGCACCGAGGCGCCGGAGGGCGCGGCCGGCAACGACGTGCGCACCCTGGCCCAGGAGATCCGCGGCAAGATCGACCCGGCGCGGCCGGCGGTCGTCGCGGTGACGGCTCGGTCGAACGGCAAGGCTTCCCTGGTGGTGGCGGTCAACGCGGCGGCGCGCAGCCGGGGCCTGGCCGCGTCGGATCTGGTGAAGGCGGCGTTCTCCGGGCGCGGAGGTGGCAGCCCCGATCTGGCCCAGGGCGGCGGCCTGCCCGCCGCCGAGGCGCCGAATCTGCTGCTCACCGTCGAGAAGGCGATCACTGAGGCGTGATGGATCATCACTGTGAGTCAGGGCGGGCCGATTGGTCCGCCCTGGTTCGTTCCCGGCCGGTGGTGACGTTCGGTGGCTGAGCTGACGCGTGGTGTGCGGATCGGTGTGGATGTGGGCCAGGTGCGGGTGGGCGTCTCCCGCTCGGATCCGGATGGGATCTTGGCAACGCCGCTGGTCACCCTGGCCCGCGATCTCACGGCGGCGCCGGACGCGGTGCCTAGCGACCTCGCCGAGCTGGCCGCGTTGGTGGTCGAGCACGAGGCCGTCGGGGTTGTCGTCGGCCTTCCGGTCAATCTCGCCGGCAAGCACGGTCCTGCGGCCGTCCATGTGAAGGCGTACGCTGACCGACTGGTCGATGTGATAGCGCCTGTCCCGGTAACGCTCACTGACGAGAGGATGTCGACCGTGGTCGCTTCTCGTAGGCTTGCCGAGCGTGGCGTCCGAGGTAAACGTCAACGTGCGGTTGTCGATCAGGCGGCCGCGGTGGAGATCCTGCAGAGCTGGCTGGACGCGCAGCGGAGGCGGACGTAATGATCGACGATCTGGATCTTGGGTTTGACGAGCCGGAGCGGGGGGAGAAGGGTCGGCACCGGCGCGGCTTCCGCAAGGGCAAGGGCAAGTCCGGCGGTGGACGGGGCAAGACATTCCTGGCCCTGCTGATGGCCCTGCTCCTGTTGGGCACGATCGGCGGCGGCGCGTTCTACGGCTTCGACCGCATCCAGAACTACTTCGTCACCCCCGACTACGACGGCAGCGGGGCCGGCGAGATCACCGTCGAGATCAAGAACGGCGCGCTGCTCGCCGACATGGCCGACGCCCTCGTCGCGGCCGACGTGGTGAAGAGCCAGAAGGCCTTCATCGAGGCGGCCGAGGCCAACTCGCGCAGCAAGAACATCCAGCCGGGCACGTACAAGCTGCGCAAGCAGATGAGCGGCGCGAACGCCGTGACCGCGATGCTCGACCTGAAGAACAAGATCGTCAACGGGCTGACGATCCCCGAGGGCCGCACGAGCTTCAACATCTACAAGCTGCTCTCCGAAAAGACCAAGATCCCGGTGAAGAACTTCCAGGCCGCCGCGAAGGACCCGGAGGCGCTCGGCGTGCCGGAGTGGTGGTTCAAGCGCGACGACGGCAAGAAGGTCGTCAAGTCCATCGAGGGCTTCCTGTTTCCGGACACCTACGAGATCCCGCCGAAGTCCACGGCCGAGAGCATCCTCAAGCTGATGGTGAACCGCTTCCTCTCGGTGAGCGGCGAGATGAAGTTCGCCGACCGGGTGCAGGAGGAGCGCAAGGTCAGCCCGTACGAGGCGCTGATCGTTGCGTCGCTTGCCCAGGCCGAGGCCGGCAACAAGGACGACCTCGGCAAGGTCGCCAGGGTGGCGTACAACCGGGTGTATGGCGAGTTTCCCTGCAACTGCCTGGAGATGGACGTCACGGTCAACTACTGGTTGGAGGCGACCGGAAAACCGACCAAGACCTCTGCCGAGATGAACCAGTCGGAGCTGCTCGACACCACGAGCCCCTACAGCCGCAAGCTGCGCGGCATGATCCCCACCCCGATCAACAACCCGGGCAAGCAGGCCCTGGAGGGGGCGATGGACCCGCCGTCCGGCAAGTGGCTCTACTTCGTGGCGATCGACAAGCAGGGCCACTCTGCCTTCGCCGAGACGTACGAGGAGCAGAAGCGCAACGAGGCCAAGGCCAAGGAGGCTGGGGTCATCTGACCGTGTCGGTGGAGTTGGCCTGCCGAACGTCGTGACCAACTGTCACGCTGGGTTGGTTGACGATAACGCATTGATCAACGTCGTCCTTCCCCCCTAGACTGCTGCTGTCCTAATCGACAGCCATGAGAACGGGGAGTGGTCGTGACTACGAAGAGATGGACGGCGCGAGTCGGAGCAGTTGCCTCGACGGCTATGGTCGTACTTGCGTTCGCGGCGGTGCCGGCCCAGGCAGCGGTGATCAGCAAGAGCACGACCGGCGCCGCTGGGCGGGCCGTGTACATCAAGAATGGTGACTGGGACCTCTTCGCGCGGGACCCGCTGACCGACGGCCACTGCGCTCGCTGGCAGGAGCGCGCACCGGGCGGCAGCTCGTGGTCGTGGAAGGGCAACTCGATCTGTACCTCATCAGAGGGCTGGGCAGCCTTCGCGCGGTCGGGTTACTCCTACCGGATCTGCCGCACCGGCATCGGCAACTGCTCCTCCGTGGCCACTCTTCCCTGATATCGGCGAAGGGCTGGCCGGACCCGGTCGATGAGCAGGGCTCGACAGCTGGCGGAGTAAATCTGCCTTGACAACTTAAAGGCTCCCTTCCCGATTGCGATCGTTAATGTGATCGCAATCGGGAAGGGAGCCTTTATGCGTCGACCCTGACGCGCAATTACCGCGTCGTTGTCAGTGACTCGTGCCGGTCCACGTGTCGGTGCGCGGTCCTGCCAGGTAGGGGTCTTGGCGGCGGTGTTGGAGCCGAACTCCCCGTCGATGAAGCTGGTGCCTACGGTTTCATCAACGTCGATGTAGGTCAAGCGATGACCCGGTCGCGCAGGGTGGCGGCGGAACCGGTTCCCTGGTGTCCGGGCCAGGGCGCTGGGTACTGTCGATCCCGACGTGCGGGGGAGAGCGGGGACGTGATGTCGACAGTGACCGGGGCACCGGCTGCGACCGGCGGTGATCGTGTCGATTCGTAGGGCCGCGGTGCTGGGCAAGCCGATCGCGCACTCCCTCTCCCCGGTGATCCACACCGCGGGTTACGTCGCCGCCGGGCTGACCGGGTGGTCGTACACCCGGATCGAGTGCGCGGCGGCGGAGCTGCCGGATCTGGTCGCCGGCCTGGGCCCGGAGTGGGCCGGGTTGTCGGTGACCATGCCGGGCAAGGAGGCGGCGCTCGCCGTGGCCGACGCCGCGTCGCCGGTCGCTGCCGCCGTCGGTGCGGCCAACACGTTGGTACGCCGTCCGGACGGCTCCTGGTACGCGGACAACACCGACGTCGCCGGCATGGTGGGGGTGCTCACCGACGCCGGCGTGAGCGCCGGTGCCGCCGTGACGGTGCTCGGCGCCGGGGGGACGGCTCGCGCCGCGCTCGCCGCCGCCGCGCAGCTCGCGTGCTCGTCGGTGACGGTGGTGGCCCGCCGACCCGAGGCGGTCGACGAGTTGCGCCCGGTGGCCGGTGCGCTGGGTGTCGCGCTGACGCCCGCCCCGTGGGCCGATGCGACCCGGCAGCTCTCCACCGCCGACGTGGTCGTCTCCACGGTGCCGAAGGGGGTCGCCGACCCGTTGGCCGGCGCGGTGGCCTGGCGGCCGCGCGCGGTGTACTTCGACGCGCTCTACGACCCGTGGCCGACCCCGTTGGCGACAGCCGCGAACATGGCCGGTTGCCGGATCGTCTCCGGTCTGGATCTGCTGCTGGCCCAGGCGGTCGGGCAGTTCGAGCAGTTCACCGGAGTGACCGCGCCGAGGGGGGCGATGGCCGCCGCGCTGACTGCCGCTCGCGCCGCCTGACGGACCGAACAGACGGTCCGCACGCGGTCGCCGATAGTCGTGACACGTTGTGGAAGCGCTTCCACCGCGTCCCGTTGACTCCGCGCGTGCTCCCCGGGCAAGGTGTGTGGCGGACTTCGGTCGCACCTGCGGCCAGAGCCCCTGATTTCCCTGGGGCGGTTTCTTAGCTGACGGTTAAGACGCGCTTACGGGAAACTGTCCTACCTGCCACATGTCCTGGTCATCGATACGCTGCTCACCGTTACGGACGCAGACACAGGGAGTTTCCTTGACCAGGCACGGACTGCACCGCATAACCCGGTTCCGCTCCGGACCCCGGCGTAAGGCGATTGCCATCGGCGTGGTCGGCGGTTCGGTGGTGGCCGGCATCGTGGCGACCATGATGCCGCTGCTGGCCAGCGACGACCTGTCGATCCGGGCGGCGGCCGACACCACCGCGACCGCCGTGTCGCAGGACGGTGACAACGCGGCCAAGTCGACGCTGGCCACCTGCGCGACGCGCTGCGACGGCAACCCGCGCGGTGGCCGCGAGGCGGTCATCGAGTTCGCGGTGACCACGGTGCCGGCCAACGCGGTCAACATCCGGGCGACGCTGCGGGTGCACGCCTGGCAGCAGTTCGCCGCCACGGTGACGGCGCACGCCTCACCGCTGAGCGCCCGCGAGTCGCGGCCGCCGCTGACGCCGGCCGGTGCCGCACTGGACAGCGTGACCAGCGTGTCCAAGGGCTTCAACGAGTGGGACGTCTCCAAACTGGTCACCGGCAACGGCACCTGGACGGTCTCGTTGGCACAGAGCGGCCTGGAGAGCCGGATCTACTGGGCGTCGGTCGAGAACCGCAACACGGACCTGCGACCCGGCCTGCTGATCAGCTACGACCTCGGGGCCCGGCCGTCGCCGGTGACGACCACCCGGTCTGCACCGCCGCCGTCGCCGAGCGCGACGCCGACCACCGCCGCGCCGAAGCCGTCGCCGACCATCGCTCCGACCCGGACGCCGACCCCGAGCGCCAGCGGCACCCTCCCGTCCGGCAAGTGTGGTTCCGTCTCGGACAAGCTCGTCCCGTCCTGTGGCGCCTGGTGGGGCATGTACTCGCCCGCCGGCGCGTCCGGCGGCTGGGACCACGGCAAGGCTGTCGCCGACGTGGAGACTCAGGTCGGGCGCAAGTTCGACATCGTGCACCGCTACCACGACTTCTCCAACGCCGGCAGCAACGGCGCCTTCCCGGACATGTACGAACAGCAGCAGATGCGCGAAGGCCGGTTGATGTTCTTCGCCTGGGAGTCCCGTGACTTCTCCGCCGGCACCACCCTCAAGTGGTCGGACGTCTACGGCGGCAAGCAGGACGAGACCATCGACGCGGTCGCGGGCCGGATCCGCGCCGCCGGTGTGCCGGTCTTCATCGGCTTTGACCACGAGCCGGAGGACGAACCGAACAAGGGCAGCGACGCCGACTTCGTCCGGGCCTGGCGCTACGTCCACGAGCGGTTCGCCAACGCCGGCGCGACCAACGCGGTCTGGGTCTGGACGATGATGGGCTGGTCGGGGCACTACTCCCGGTACGCCGGCCTGTACCCCGGTGACCGGTACGTCGACTGGGTGGCCTACGACCCGTACAACTTCCACGTCTGCAACGGCAGCACGGTGTGGAAGAGCCCGAGCACCACGGTCGGTGGCTTCTACCGGTGGTTGGACGACAACGGCATCGGCGCGGGCAAGCCCCGGATGCTCGCCGAGTTCGGCACCAACTTCAACTCCGCCGATCTGGGCGCCAAGCAGCGCTGGTTCCAGGAGTTCCCGGCGGCGCTGAAGGCGCACCCGAAGATCAAGGCGGCGATCTACTTCAACTCGGCCGGCATGACCAGCCGCACGTCGACCTGCGACATGACGATGAACCACGACGCCTCGGCGGTGGCCGGCTTCGCGAAGGCCGGACAGGACCCCTACCTGCGGCAACCCACCGGAGGTAGCCGCTGACGTTCGAAACGGGCTGACCGGACGGCGTTCGCTGGGGGGTCGGACACCCGACCCTCCGGCGTTCTGTCGGCTTGCGGATTCATGCACCGCCCAATCGGCGGATTTTGTTAACCAGGCTGGACGAGGCACGCTACCTCGGGTTCTCATCCAATCTGGAGGCGCAGCGTGCCCAAACTCTCGCACTTGTGGCGTTTTGCAGGACGACGTCGTACTCGGGCGGGGATGGTCGCGTTGGCGATCATCGCCGCAGCTCTGGGCGTGCCCACGACCGCGTCGGCCGCGGTGGTACCGGTCCCGGCCACGGCGACCCTGGTGTCGGCGAACCCCGCCGACGCGACCCCGCACGCCCGAGACGGTGAGACCCGTGCCTTCGCGCAGGTGGGCAACACGGTCTTCGTCGGCGGCAGCTTCACCCAGCTCCGGCAGACCGCCAGTTCCGCGTGGATCACGCAGCGCTACCTCTTCGCGTACGACCGGACCACCGGCACCATGTCGACCACCTTCCTGCCGGTGCTCGACGGCGCGGTCAACACGCTCCTCGCCGGCCCCGGCGGCACGCTGATCGTCGGAGGCACCTTCAAGAACGTCAACGGCGTCTCCCGGAAGAACCTGGTGGCGCTCAACCCGTCGACCGGCGCGATCATCGACAGCTGGGTCGGGCGTTCCGACGGTGGCACGGTTCGCGACCTGGCGCTGGACGGCAACTGGCTGTACGTGGCCGGGGCGTTCAACTGGCTCAACGGCACCGCGCACGCGGGTCTCGGTCGGCTCAACGCGACCACCGGCGCGATCGACCCGAGTTTCAGCATCGACGCCACAGTGGGACGGCACGGCACCACGTCGTACGTCTGGACCATCGACGTCGCGCCGGACGGCGACACCCTGGTCGTCGGCGGCAACTTCACGCTCGTCAACGACCTGCCGCGCAACCAGATGGCGTTGGTGGACGTCTCCGGGACTCCCACGTTGCTCGACTGGAGCACCGACAAGTTCGTTCCGCCGTGCGCCTCGCCGACGACGTTCGTGCACTACGTGCAGGACGTGAAGTTCGGTGGCGACGGCAGCTGGTTCGTGGTCGGCACCAACGGCGGCGCCGGCTGGCCGGCCGCGTACTGCGACGCCCTGGTCCGCTTCGAGACCGCCGCGCGGGGCTCTGGCCTGCTCGCCACCTGGGTCGACTACACCGGTAACGACACCATCACCTCGGTCGAGGTGGCGGACAACGTCATCTACCTGGGCGGGCACTTCCGCTGGGTCAACAACCCGAACGCCAGCGACAACGCCGGCCCGGGCGCTGTCGACCGGCTCGGCATCGCCGCCGTCACTCCGGCGACCGGCATGCCGGTGAACTGGAACCCGCGCCGTAGCGGCAGCGCCTCGATGCCGTCGGGCACCAGCAACTGGGGTTCGTCGGTGCCGGTGCTCTGGCGCGGCTCGGACGGCCTCTACTTCGGGCACAACTCCGATGGCATGGGCGAGGAGTACCACGGCCGGCTCGGCATGTTCCCGCTCGCCGGCGGACGTACCTTCACCGCGAAGAACCCGCCGTCGGCCACCACCGGCAACCTCTACCTCGGCACCGCCTCGGGCACCGTGGCGAAGGTGCCGTTCGACGGCTCCGCGCTGGGCACCGCGACCAGCGTCAGCCAGCCCGCGTACACGGCGGCCGGCGCGACCTGGCGGGTGGACGACCGGATCTACTGGTCGCACACGGTGGCCGGCACGCCCACCGGCAGTCGGATCGACATCTCGCTCTTCAACGGAGGCGCGATCGGCTCGCCGTGGGAGGCGTCCGGTTACAACGACTGGTACAACCCGGCGTTGCTGACCGGCGCCTTCTTCCTCGACGGCCGGCTCTACTACACCCGTACCGGGGCGAACAACCTCTACTACCGCTACTTCGAGATCGACGGCAACTACCTGGGCGCCACCGAGTTCGCCCTGCCGACCACGGGCGTGACCTGGTCCGCGGTGCGGGGCATGGCCTGGGTGGGCGGCCGGATCGTCTACGGCTCCACCGACGGCGCGCTGCGGAGCGTGCCGTTCGACCCGACGGCCGCGCCGAGCGCGGTGGTCAACGGCGCCACGGCGACTGTCATCAGCAGCGCGACGCCCGAGTTGTCCTGGTCTACCCCATCGACATTCTTCTCCGTACAGTAAGGGTCAACCGTTCGTAACGGAGCATCGGTAGATTGTTCACGTTGGGCCGGTGGCGGTACCCACCGCCGCCGGCCCGCGACGGTGGGGGAGGGTCGTTGCTCGGCGCCGCTGGCATCCGAACGAGACGCGTGGTGCGTCTGGTCTTCGCGGTCAAACGCGGCTGGTATCAGCTCCGTTACCGACGGTTGACGCTCGGTCGGGACGTGGAGATCCGTGGCCGGATCCGGCTGCGGCGTGGTGTGCGGGTGACCATTGGCGACCGCACCCGGTTGAACAAACTCGTCCGCTTCGCCGGCCCCGGCGAGGTACGCGTCGGCGCGGACTGTCTGCTCAACGCCACCTGGATCGGCACCTGGACGTCGGTCACCGTGGGGGACCGGTGCCTCCTGTCGGACTGCGAGTTGCTCGACAACGACTTCCACAACCTGCCCCCCGAGCAGCGGCACGCGCCGCCCGGCCCGCTCACCCGTGCCCCGATCGTTCTCGAGGACAACGTCTGGGTCGGTGCGCACGCCCTGGTCCTGAAGGGCGTGCGGGTCGGTCGGGACAGCGTCGTCGGCGCGGCGACTGTGGTCCGCACGGACGTACCACCCGGCGTCGTGGTCGTCGGTAATCCTCAACAGACGGTGAAGAAGTTCCATGACTGATGCAGCGCCCGGCCCCTGGCCCACGGACGGCCCGTCCTCCGGCACCTCGCGTGCCGTGACACTGACCGACCTGCTGCGGGTGCCGATGCACCGGTTGCGGTTGGTGGCGGCGGTCGCCATGGTCGGTCTGCTCGCCGCGCTCGGCTACGTGCTGCTGGTGCCGGCGGCGCTGTCCGCGAGCGCCGTGGTCGCGGTCCGGCCGGTGGTGACCGACGCCTTCACCCCCAGCGGCGCGGGCGCCGACCGCGCGGTCAACATGAACGTGGAGAGCGGCATCGCCACCGGCACCGAGGTGGTGCAGCGGCTCGCCGACTCGGCCGGCGGCGACCCGCGGGACATCCGTGACGCGCTCGAGGTCGAGGTGCCCACCGGTGGGCAGATCCTGCGCTTCACCTACCAGGCACGTGAGGCGCACCAGGCCGTGCAGAGCGCCAACATGGCCGCCGAGGCCTACCTGAGCGTGCGCCGGGCCATGTACGAGCAGCAGCGCGCCGAGATGCTGCGCTCCTACGACGCCAGCATCACCAAGGTCGCCGCCCAGCAGACCGCGTTGCAGAAGCGGGCGAACACCGCCAAGGACACCGCCGCCGGCGACGCGCTGGTGGCCGAGCTGGCCGGGATCAACAACCAGCTCACCCAGCTCAACGCCGCCCGTACCGAGATCGCGGCGGTCGACGTCAACCCCGGCTGGGTCACCCAGACCGCCGAGAAGGCGCTGGTCACCTCCGCCGGGCACCGTCCGCTCTACCTGGTCGCCGGCCTGCTCGGTGGCGCGCTGATCGGCATCGTGCTGGCGTACCTGTGGGAGTCGACCGACCGGCGGGTCCGCTCGGTCGCCGACGGCCGGGAGGCCTCCGGCCTTCCACTGCTCGGCACCGTACGCCGGCCGGCGTTCCGGGGCAGCCCTCGGGCGGTCGACGCCGACGTCCGGTACGTGGCGATGGCGGTCGCCGAGCGGGTCCGACAGCCGGCCCGGGTGGCGCTGGTCACCGCCCGGGAGGACGCCACAGTGCTCACCGCCGGGCTCGCCGTGGCGCTCGCAGTGGACGGCCGGGAGGTCTTCGTCGCCGACGACAGCGGGCGGATCGAGCGGCTCCGGGCCACCGTTCTCGCCGACCGGGGGCGGCTGCCCATCGACCCGTCCCGGCCGCTGGTGCCCAAGCCCCGGCCGGCCGGCAGCACACCGGCCGCCGGTGCCGCCACGGAGAGCACGCCCGCCCGTCGGCCCTCCCCGCACCCGCCCGGTGCCCGCCCGTCCACCGACCCCGATGCCACCCTGACGCTGCCGAGGGTGTCGTCGGCCCGCCCGGAGAACAGTCGTGTCGTCACCCCCGACGAGGTTGTCGTGGGTGTGGGCACTGTCCGGTTCGGCACCTGGCGGCAGGGCGCGGACCACGGCCTGGTCCTGTTCAACGCCCCGCCGGCCGAGTCCGACGAGCGTGGCGTGGCAGTGGCCCGGCAGGGCAGCGCGGTGGTGGTCGTGGAGCGGGACCGCACCCGGCAGAGTGACCTGCGACGCCTGGTGGAGCGACTGCGCGCCGCCGGCGTCACCCCGCTGGGCTTCGTGCTCACCCGAAACGGCCGGGCCTGAGCGTGTCGGTGACCCGCGCCCCGGCGACCGAACCACCACCCGGAGGCGCTCCGCAGGAGGCCGCGCCGGTGCCGCCGTCCGCGCTGCCGCAACTGCCGCTCTGGCCACTGTCGGTGATGTTCGGCCTGGTGCCGCTCTGGTGGCTGTTCGGCGCCTTCTACCTCGGCTGGCCGCTGCTGGGTGCGCTGCTGTTCGCGTTGCTGCTGACCCGGGGGCGCGTGCCGCTGCCGCCGGCGGCCGGCATCTGGCTGCTCTTCCTCGCCATCGTGGTGGTCAGCGCCACCCAGTTGTCGTCGCCCGCCTCGCTGCTCACGTTCGCCCTGCGGCTGGCCTTCTACCTGACCGCGCTGGTGGTCGGCGTCTACGTCTACGCGGCCGCCCGGGAACGCGCCAGCCTGGTGGCGGTGCTCACCCCGCTCTGCGCGTTCTGGTTCGGGCTGGTGGCGCTGGGCTGGCTCGGGGTGCTGGTGCCGCGGCTGGCCATGACGACCCCGATGGAGGTGCTGCTGCCCGGCGGGGTGGCCGGCACCCCGTTCATCCAGGACATGGTGCACCTCACCACCGCTGAGTACAGCGCCCGTTCGCTCAACCCGATCTATCGGCCGGCCGCGCCGTTCGCGTACACCAACAACTACGGCAGCGCGTACGCGATGACCCTGCCCTGCGTGGTGGCCTTCACGATGCTGCGCAGGCAGGGGCTGCTGCGCTGGGCGCTGCTCGCGTCGCTGCCACTGTCGCTGGCGCCGGCGTTCCTCACCCTCAACCGGGCGATGTTCCTCAGCCTCGGCGCCGGGCTGGCGGTGCTCGGGGTGCGGGCCAGCCTGCGCGGCAACGTCCGGGTGGCCGCGTCCATCGTCGGGGTCGTGGTGATCGGCGGGTTGGCCACGCTGTTCATCCCGATCACCGAGCTGATCAGCAGGCGGGTCGACTCCAGCGACACCAACACCGACCGGCTCTCGCTCTACACCGAGGTGATCCGCCGGGTGCAGGAGTCGCCCTGGTTGGGCTACGGCGCTCCGGTGAACGTGGACACCGTGTCGGCGGCCGCGCCGATCGGCACCCAGGGGCAGCTGTGGATGGTGCTGTTCAGTCACGGCGTACCCGCGCTCATCTGTTTTCTGGCGTGGTTCGTCGCCGCAGCGGTGATCTGCGCGCGGGCGACCTCGGCGGCCGGGCAGTGGCTCGCGGCGGTGCCGGTGGTCTGCCTCGTGCAGATCCCGTTCTACGGCATGGCGAACCAGAACCTGGCGGTCGCGTTCTTCGCGGTGGCCTTCGCGATGGCGCTCACCGAACGCGAACGGCGAACCCGGCTGGCCGGGTCGTCGCCGACGCCCGCGCGGACCGCGCCGGTGCCCGCGTGACCGCCGCGACCCGACCGTCGGCCGGTGCCGACGAGGGCCGGCCCACGCCCACCCCCGTCGAGGACCAGGCCGCGCCGTCGCCGGCCGGGGACACCGGCTCGGCCGAGACCCGCCGCAGCGCGCGTAGCGGCGTGGCCGGACTGCTCGGCGCGGCCACCAGTGGTTTGTTCGGGTTCGTTCTGGCGGTCGTGATCACCCGGGGCTACGGCCCGGCCGGCGCGGGCGCGTTCTTCGCCGCGATCGGGGTCGTCACCGTGGCCACCGCGATCTGCACGCTCGGCGCGGAGACCGGTCTGATGTGGGCCCTGCCCCGCCGCAGCGCCGGCGTGCGCGGTGACGCCGCCCGGGTCCTCCCGGTGGCGCTGATCCCGCCGCTGCTGACCGGGCTGCTGGTCGCCGGCGCGGGCGTGCTGGCCGCCGACGCCCTCGCGCCCCGGCTGCTGCGCGGCTCCGGCGCGAGCGGCGACGCTCTGCTCACCGTCACGTTCGCCGCGGTGCCGGTGGTGGTCGCGATGACCCTGCTGCTGGCCACACTGCGTTGCGTGCGGCCCATCCGGGCGTACGTCGGGGTGCAGTTCCTGCTTCTGCCGGTCGCCCGCCCGGTGCTGGTCGGCGCGGCCGCGTTGGCGGGTGGTGGTCTGCTCGCCGGCATGACCGGCTGGTTGGTGCCGGCGGCGTTGGCCCTGCTGGTCTGTCTCACCCTCGTCGCCGGGCCGCTCGGGCTGGGGCGGGGCGCGACGCTGCGTCCGCACCGCGCCGACTGGTCCACGTTCTGGCGCTTCGCGCTGCCCCGGGCCGCCTCGGCGGCCATCGACGCCGGCAGCATGTGGGTGGGTGTGCTGCTCACCTCGGTGCTGGCCGGGCCGGCGGACGCCGGTGTGTTCGGTGCCGTCGGCCGGTACGTGCTGGCCGGTCAACTGGCCATGCAGGGGCTGCGGGTGGCGGTGTCGCCGCAGCTGTCCCGGCTGCTCGGGCGGGGCGAGCGGGCCGCGGCGGCGGCCGTGCACCGGCAGTTGACCACCTGGGGGCTGGTGCTGTCCTGGCCGGTGTACCTGCTGCTGGCGGTCTTCGCGCTGGCCTTCCTCCAGCTGTTCGGGCCGGAGTTCACCGCCGGTGTGCCGGCGATGACGGTGCTCGCGCTGGCGATGCTTGTCAACACCGGAGTGGGCAACGTGCAGAGCCTGCTCCTGATGGGCGGGCGCAGCGGGCTGCACCTGGTCGCCACCGTGGCCGGGTTGACGGTGACCGTCTCGCTGGGTCTCTGGCTGATCCCCCACCACGGCGCGACAGGCGCGGCGGTGGCCTGGGCGGCCGGCATCGCCACCGAGAACCTCACCGCCGCCGGGTTCGCCCGGTCGGTGGTTCGGGAGCCGCTGTTCGACGCCGCGATGGTGCGTGCCGCGGCGGCCACGATCGCCGGTGTGGGCCTGGCCGCCGGGGCCGGCGTGCTGGTGGGCGGTCGCGGCCTGCCCGGCCTCGCGGTGGCGCTGGCGGTGCTGCTGACCGGCTGCGTCGGCATGTTGACGTTGCCCCGGGTGCGCGCCGGCATCCGGGGGACCATGAGGCAGATCCGTGGAGGGGACAACGCGGCCACGGCCGCCGAGCCCACCTCGGCATCGACGAGAGGCAGGTGAGGTTCGTCGTGGTGTCCATCCGTGACCGGGTCAAGCAGTTGGTTCCGACCCAGGTGACCACCCGGGTGAAGGAGTCGCTTGTCGACTACGGCGTTCGCACCAGCGACCGCCGGCCGCTGCCAGACTTCCTGATCATCGGGACCAAACGGGGTGGCACCACCTCCCTGTGGAACTACCTCATCCAGCACCCGTTGGTGCCCCGGCTCTTTCCCGCGTGGAACACCAAGTCGGCGCACTACTTCGAGGAGCACTGGGGTCGCGGCGAAGCCTGGTACCGCTCGCATTTCCCGACCGAGCGGCAGCGCGAGGCCCTGGCCAAGCGGCACGGTGGGCCGGTCCGGGTCGGTGAGGCCGCCCCGCTGTACATGTTCCACCCGCTCGCCGCGCAGCGGGTCGCCGCGCTGATGCCGACGGTGAAGCTCATCGTGCTGCTGCGGGACCCGGTGGAGCGGGCGTACTCGCACTGGAAGGAACGCCGCACCCACGGCATCGAACCACTGGACTTCGCCGCCGCGCTGGCGGCCGAGCCGGAACGCACGGCGGGGGAGCGGGAGCGGTTGATCGCCGAGCCGGAGTCGTTCAGCGAGCCGTACGACTGGTACACGTACCGGGCCCGGGGGCGTTACCTGGAGCACCTGGAGCCGTGGCTGGAGCGCTTCGCCCGGGAGCAGATCCTCTTCCTGCCCAGCGAGGACCTGTACCGCGACTCGCGGGCGACCTACCGACGCACCCTGGACTTCCTCGGTCTGCCGGCGTACGACCTGCCCAACTTCAAGGTCTACAACGATCGGCGCTCGGCACCGCTGGAGCCGACCGTGCGGGCTGAGCTGACCGACTACTACCGGCCGTACAACGACGCGTTGCGTCAACGGCTCGGGTTGGACCTCGACTGGGCGGACCGGGCGGCGTGACGACCCGGGTGGGCCCGGCCACCGACCCGCGTTCGCGGGTGGACGGCCTGGGTTGGGTGAGCCGCGCGGTCTTCCCGGACGACCGGGTCGGCCTGACCGTCGCCGGCGCCCCGCCGGCCGGTCACCAGGCGGTGGCCCGGTACGCGGTGGTGCCGTCGATCGCCCGGGCCCGGTTCCTGGTGCCGTTGGGCGCGCCCCGGGCCGGGGCGGCGTCCCTGTTGGCGTACAACGCCCTGCGGCCACCGAAGGTGCGCGCGCTGCGGGCGGTGCTCGGTGGGCTGGCCCGGTTCGGTCGGGTGGGGCTCGCGCCCTTTCCGACGTTGACCGTCTCGGTGCCGGCCGGGGTGCCGGCCGCGGAGCTGCTGCTGAGCGAGCGGCTCTCCGCCGACCTGGGTGACACGCCGCTGCTGGCCGCGTTCGGGGTCCGCCCACCGGACCCGAACGGCAAGCCCACACTGCAACTCTTCAGCGCCGACGGGCGGCCGCGTGGCTACGCGAAGATCGGCTGGAACGACGCGACCCGCGCGCTGGTCAGCGCGGAGGCGGCGGCGCTACGGGCGTTGCGCGAGGTGGTGGGCGTCGCCGACCATCCGACGCCGCCGCGGCTGCTCACCGAGACGTCGTGGGCGGGCCAGGTGGTCGCGGTGATCGAGCCGTTGCCCCCGGCGGTACGCGGTGTGCCGGTGGACGACCCGCCCCGGATCGCGGCGCTGCTCGCGGTCGCCCGGCGGGGCGGCCCGGCGGGCACACCTCGACCGCTGGTCGACTCGACCTTCCTGCGCCGGCTGGCCGATCAGGCCGGCCGGGCCGCCGCGACCGAGCCGGCCGGTGCGCGGGCGGTCGCCGCGGTCTCGGCGTTGGCCCGCCGGCATGGCGACACCAGCGTCGAGTTCGGTCACTGGCATGGTGACTGGGTGCCGTGGAACCTGGGCTGGCACGCCGGCCGGTTGGTCGCCTGGGACTGGGAGCACAGCGGGCCGGACGTGCCGGTCGGCTTCGACCTGGCGCACGACGCGTTCCAGCGGGCCCTCGTGCTGCGCGGGGAGCCGGCCGACGCCGCCGCGGCGGCCGTGGACGGATATCTGAGTCGGCACGGCGAGCGGCTCGGCCTCGACGCCGCGCAGTGTCGGCTCGTCGCCGACGCGTACCTGGTGGAGATGTGGTTGCGGACGTGGCGGCTGGCCGACGCGGGCGCGGGCTGGAACGCCGCCCTGCATCCCGCACTTCTGGACGTCATCGAGAAAAGACATAGCGGCTGATCTGGAGGAATCGCGGCGACGACGGTGCGCCGCAGAGTGACGACATAATCGCAGGTGGTGATGACGATCGATGGACCTCGGACGTTCGGTGCACCGCGCCGGCCACCGTGGAGATCGTCATCTCGGCCGGTCGCGCTATTCAACGACCGGGGATCGTGTGATCTGCTTCTGCCTGGCGTGAACTGAAATTCCAAGCGAACTTGTGGGGAGTCGCGTGGACACGAACAACGACGACAGTGGGGCGCCGGTGCTGCTGCTGGTCGGCTCCAGCGGCGGCCATCTGGCCCAACTACTGGCCCTGCGGCCCTGGTACGAACAGTGGCGGCGCTGCTGGGTCACCTTCGACACCCCGGAGGCGGTCTCGCTGCTGGCCGGCGAGGACCTGGTGCCGGCACACCACCCGACCACCCGCAACGTGCCGAACCTGCTGCGCAACGCGCTGCTGGCCTGGCAGGTGCTACGGGCCCGGCGGGTCGCCGCCGTGGTCACCACCGGCGCCGGGGTGGCGGTGCCGTTCGTGGTGCTGGCCCGGCTGCGGCGCATCCCGACCGTCTACATCGAGGTGTACGACCGGATCGACACCCCGACGTTGACCGCTCGGCTCTGCCGGCCGTTCCTGTCCGCGATGCTCGTGCAGTGGGACGAGCAGCGCCGGCAGTACCCCGAGGCGACAGTCGTCGGGACGCTGCTGTGACCGGGGAGACGGGCACCGCCCGGCGTCCGCAACCCTGGCCGGCCACCGAGGCGGCCCGCCTGCCGCGCCAGCGCGACAGCTCGGCGGTCGCCCAGCTCCGACTGCTGGTCGCGGTGGGCACCGACAAGCACCCCTTCGACCGGCTCGTCGACTGGTTGGCGCAGTGGCACGCGCAGGCCGCCGGCCCGATCGGGCTGACCATGCAGCACGGGCACACCGCCGCGCCCCAGCTGAGCGGCGCGGTGCCGTTCCTCGGCCACGACGCGTTGCAACAGGCGATGATCGATGCGGACCTGGTGGTCTGCCACGGCGGCCCGGCGACCATCCTGGAGGCCCGCCGGCACGGCCACCTGCCCATCGTGGTGCCCCGCGATCCGGCCCGCGGTGAGCACGTCGACAACCACCAGCTCCTCTTCGCCCGCCGGCTCGGCGCCGCCGGGCTGGTGGCGCTCTGCGAGACCCGGGAGGCCCTGCACGGCGCGTTGGCCGCCGGGGTGGCCGACCCGTCCCGGTACGCGGTGGCCGCCGACCCGGAGGCACACGAGGCACGACGGGCGGCGGTGGCCCGGGTCGGGCAGATCGTCGACGACCTGGTGGCCCGTTCGACCCCGCGCCCACCCCGGTGGCGGGCCTGGTCCCGGCCGCGCCCGGGTACGAAGGAGATTCGATGACCCAGCAGCCGACCGTCAGCGTCGTGGTGCCCACCCGGGACCGCCCCGAGCTGCTGCGGGCCGCGGTGCGCGCGATCCTGGCACAGGACTACCCGGGCCTGATCGAGGTCGTCGTGGTGTTCGACCAGTCCGCGCCGGACGAGTCGCTGACCGAGCTGGGGAGCGGCCCGACCCGCGTGGTGCGGGTGATCCGCAACGCCCGTACCCCCGGGTTGGCCGGTGCGCGCAACAGCGGCACCCTCGCTGCCGAGGGCGAGCTGGTCGCGTTCTGCGACGACGACGACGAGTGGCTGCCGGGCAAGCTGGCCGCCCAGGTCGACGCGCTGGCCGGCGATCCGGCCGCCGAGTTCGTCTGCTGCGGCATCCGGGTCAACTACGACGGGCACACAGTCGACCGGGTGCTCGACAAGGACCGGATCACCCTGGACGACCTGCTACGGGACCGGATGACGGAGCTGCACCCGTCGACCTTCCTGATCCGCGCCACCGCGTTGCGCGACGGGTTCGGGCTGGTCGACGAGGAGATCCCGGGCAGCTACGCGGAGGACTACGAGTTCCTGCTGCGGGCCGCGCGCAGCGCGCCGCTGATCAACTTGCGGACGCCGTCGGTGCTGGTGCGCTGGCACAAGCGCTCGTACTTCGCGCAGCGCTGGGACACCATCTCGGAGGCGTTGCAGTGGTTGCTGCAACGCTACCCGGAGTTCGCCAGTCAACCGGCGGGCGAGGCCCGGGTGGCCGGGCAGATCGCGTTCGCCCAGGCCGCCTCCGGCGACCGCCGGGGCGCGCTGCGCTGGGCCCGGCGCACCCTGCGGAGCAACCCCCGCGAGCCGCGCGCCTACCTGGCCCTCGCCGTCGCCGGTCGGGTGGTCCGGGCCGACGCGGTGCTGCGCACCCTGCACAAGCGCGGTCGGGGGATCTGAGCCGCCGCCCGCGTGAGCGGGCGGCGGCGTCCGCTGGGCGGGACGCGACGGGGAGCGCGCCGCGTCGGTGGCCCGCCGTGACAGACTGACCGCTGTGTTGCGCTGGTTGACTGCAGGTGAATCGCACGGTCCCGCCCTCGTCGCGATGTTGGAGGGGGTGCCGGCCGGCATTGAGGTGACCACCACCGAGATCGCCGACGAGCTGGCCCGTCGACGGCTGGGCTACGGGCGGGGTGCCCGGATGTCGTTCGAGCGGGACGAGGTCGAGCTGCTCGGCGGCCTGCGGCACGGCGTGACCCTGGGCAGCCCGGTGGCGATCCGGGTCGGCAACTCCGAGTGGCCGAAGTGGCAGACCGTGATGGCCGCCGACCCGGTCGACCCCGACGAGCTCGCCCGGCAGGCCCGCAATGCCCCGCTGACCCGCCCCCGGCCGGGCCACGCCGACCTGGCCGGCATGCAGAAGTACGGCCACACCGACGCCCGGCCGATCCTGGAGCGCGCCAGCGCACGGGAGACCGCCGCCCGGGTGGCCGTCGGCACTGTCGCCAAGGCGTTGATCCGTCAGGCGCTCGGCATCGAGATCGTCTCGCACGTCGTCGAGCTGGGCCCGGTGGCCGCGAAGCCCGGGCTGCGTCCCACGCCGTCCGACACGGCCCGGATCGACGCCGACCCGTTGCGCTGCCTCGACCCGGAGGCCAGCGCCCTGATGGTCGCCGAGGTCGATGCCGCGAAGAAGGCCGCAGACACCCTCGGCGGCGTGGTCGAGGTGCTGGCGTACGGGGTGCCACCGGGGCTGGGCAGCCACGTGCAGTGGGACCGCAAGCTCGACGCCCGGCTGGCCACCGCGCTGATGTCCATCCAGGCGATCAAGGGCGTGGAGATCGGCGACGGCTGGCAGCAGGCCCGGTCCCGCGGCTCGGAGGCGCACGACGAGATCATCCCGTCGGCCACCGGCGTCCGCCGGGTCACCGACCGGGCCGGCGGGCTGGAGGGTGGCATCACCACCGGTGAGCCGCTGCGGGTCCGCGCCGCGATGAAGCCGATCTCCTCGCTGAACCGGGCCCTGTCCACGGTGGACGTCACCACCGGCGAGCCGGCCACCGCGATCAACCAGCGCTCTGACGTCTGCGCGGTGCCCGCCGCGGCGGTGGTCGCCGAGGCGATGGTGGCGCTGGTGCTGGCCGAGGCGGCCACCGAGAAGTTCGGCGGAGACTCGATCGCCGAGATCCGCCGCAACCTGGCCGGGTACCTCGACGCGCTGGTCATCCGCTGATGGCACCGGTCGTCGTGCTGGTCGGCGCGCCCGGCTGCGGCAAGACCACCGTAGGGCGGGCGCTCGCCGCCACCCTCGGCGTGGAGTTCCGCGACACCGACACCGACATCGAGCAGATGGCCGGCAAGCCGATCCCGGAGATCTTCATCGACGAGGGTGAGGCGCACTTCCGTACCCTGGAACGGGCCGCCGTGGCCGCGGCGCTGGCCGGCGGCACGGGCGTGCTCGCCCTCGGCGGCGGCGCGGTGCTGGCCGAGGAGACCCGAGCGGCCCTGATCGGGCACCGGGTGGTGCACCTCTCGGTCGAGCTGCCCGACGCGGTGCGGCGGGTCGGGCTCGGCGCCGGCCGGCCGCTGCTGGCGATCAACCCACGGGCCACCCTCAAGCACCTGCTGGACCAGCGCCGGCCGCTCTACGCGGAGGTCGCCACCGAGACGGTGGTGACCGACGGCCGGGCCCCGGCGGAGGTCGTCGCCGAGGTCGCCGCCCTGTTGCCCCGCTGACGTCGCCCTGCCTCGCCGATCTTGCAGTAGCTGCCCCGACGTAGGGGACATTCCCCGCATCTGGGCAACCGGAACTGCAAGATCGGCGCAGTGGGCTGGTTCTCAGCTGCGGGCGATCAGGTCGAGGACGTCGGCCAGAGCCTTCGGCTCGCTGAGCATCGGCCAGTGCCCGGTGGGCAACTCGTGCAGCTGGCCGTCGGCCAGGCCGGTGAAGAACGGATGCTCCTGTTGGATCATCTGCTGCACGACGCTGAGCGGGAACGTGCTGGCGACCAGCGCGGTCGGGACCGGGCGTCCGCCAGTGCGTCGGACCGGGTCGGTGGCGGCCCGCAGCGGCTGCGGGGTGGCCCGGGTACGCAGCAGCGCGAGCGTCGGCTCGTCCAGGCCGGCCAGGTTGGTCGGGTCGGCGGCCGGATCCCAGGCCGGCGGCGGCAGCAGGTGCCCGGCGCCGATCGCGGCCCGCAGTCGCTGCTGCTCCTCCGGCGGCAGCGTGTCGAACTGCGCCGTGCCGTCCGGCAACGGCCCACTCTCCACGTAGACGATCCGGGCGATCCGGTCCGGGATGCGGTCCACCGCCTGGGCGGCCGGCATCCCCCCGCCGGAGTGCCCGACCAGCAGTACGTCGCGCAGGTCCTCGACCTCGATCAGTCGGACGATGTCGGTGGTGTGTGTGTCCAGGCTGACCTCCGGTCCGGCGAGGTGGTCGCGTTCGGCCACCCCGGTCAGCGTCATCGGATAGACCTCGTGCCCCTGCGACCGCAGCGCGACTGTCACGTCCCGCCATGCCCAGGCACCCAACCAGAATCCCGGCACCAGCACGAATGTCGCCATCTGTGGCTCCTTCTCTCGGTTACCGACAGACCGTACGATCTAAACCGGGCAGGATCCGCCCGGATTGAAGGAGTGGCCCGTGTCACATCCCGCCGGGCGCGTGCTGGCCCTGCTCGAACTGCTGCAGACCCGGCACCGGTCGACGGCCGCCGACCTCGCCGGTCACCTCGGTGTGGACGAGCGGACCGTGCGCCGGTACGCGACGACGCTTGTCGAGCTGGGCATTCCCGTCACCGCCGACCGGGGCCGCTACGGCGGCTACCGGCTGCACTCCGGTTACAAGCTGCCGCCGCTGATGCTCACCGACGACGAGGCGGTGGCCGTGCTGCTCGGCCTCGTCGTCGCCGAACGGGTCGGGCTCGCCACCGAGCAGCCCGCCACCGCCACCGCGCTGGCGAAGATCCGCCGGGTGCTGCCGGCGGCGCTCGCCGACCGGCTCGCCGCCGTCCAGGAGCACCTGGGCTTCACACTGCGTCGTCCGGAGCTGGAGCGCGGACCGGCGTCCGGCACCCTGCTCGCGCTGGCCTCGGCCACCCGGCACCGGCAGCGGGTGGCGCTGGACTACCGCTCCTGGCGGGGCGAGCAGTCGCACCGCGAGCTCGACCCGTACGGGCTGGTCTTCCACGCCGGCCGTTGGTATGTCACCGGCCACGACCACCGACGCGGGGAGATCCGCACCTTCCGACTGGACCGGATCGGTGCGGTG
Organism: Micromonospora noduli; assembly: GCF_003264475.1. Taxonomy (NCBI): domain Bacteria; kingdom Bacillati; phylum Actinomycetota; class Actinomycetes; order Micromonosporales; family Micromonosporaceae; genus Micromonospora; species Micromonospora noduli. Next base: position 53,794 of record NZ_PYAC01000011.1, read on the forward strand.
ACGCCCGGCGCGGCGACGTTCACAGTGCCGGACGGCTTCGAGGCGGTGGCCTGGGTGACCCGGTCGCTGGCCGGCGTGCCGTATACGCACGAGGTGGAGGTGGTGCTGGAGACCGATCTGGTCGCCGCCCGCCGCCGCATCCCGCCCAGCGTGGCCGAGTTGACCGCCACCACCGACGGGGTGCTGCTGCGGGCCCGAGCGGAGAGTTTGCCCGGGATGGCGGCGCTGCTCGCCGGGCTGGGCTGCCCGTTCACAGTGCGGCATCCGGACGCGCTGCGCGCCGCGGTGGCCGAGCACGCCCGCCGGTTGGCGGACTGGGCCGCTCGGCCAGCAGGTGGACAGCCGCCCTCCCCGCGCCGCCCGCTGGACTAGGCTGCCGGCGATGGACGAGGTGACCCGAATTCCGGTCGGCGGCGAGCGGCCGTACGACGTCTTGGTGGGACGCGACCTGCTGGGTGCGCTGCCTGGCCTGCTGCCCGGCGCGACCCGGGTGGCGGTGCTGCACGCGCCTCCGCTCAAGGCCCTCGCGGACGCGCTCGGCGAACGCCTGCGCGCGGCCGGCATCGAGCCACTGCCGATCGAGGTGCCCGACGCCGAGTCGGGCAAGCACATCGAGGTGGCCGCCTCCTGCTGGGACCGGCTCGGAGCGGCCGGCTTCACCCGTACCGACGCGGTGGTCGGGGTGGGCGGCGGCGCGGTGACCGACCTGGCCGGCTTCGTCGCGGCCTGCTGGTTGCGGGGGGTGCGCTGGGTGCCGGTGGCGACCTCGCTGCTGGGCATGGTGGATGCCGCGGTGGGCGGCAAGACGGGCATCAACACGGCCGCCGGCAAGAACCTGGTGGGCGCGTTCCACCCGCCGGTCGGGGTGTTGGCCGACCTGGCCACTCTGGACAGCCTGCCCCCGGTCGACCTGGCGGCCGGGTTGGCCGAGGTCGTCAAGTGCGGGTTCATCGCCGACCCGACGATCCTGGATCTCATCGAGAACGACCCGGAGGCCGCCACCGACCCCCGTGGGCAGGTGAGCCGGGAGCTGATCGAGCGGGCCATCCGGGTCAAGGCCGACGTGGTCGCCGGCGACCTGCGCGAGTCGGGCCTGCGGGAGGTGCTCAACTACGGTCACACCCTGGCCCACGCCATCGAGCAGAACGAGGGCTACCGCTGGCGGCACGGCCACGCCGTCGCCGTCGGTCTGGTGTACGCGGCCACGCTGGCCCGGCTCGCCGGGCGGCTGGACGCGCCGACCGCCGACCGACACCGGGTCACGCTGAGCGCGCTGGGTCTGCCGGTGAGCTACCCGGCCGACGCCTGGCCGCAGCTGTTGGCCGCGATGCGGGTGGACAAGAAGACCCGGGGCAGTCTGCTGCGCTTCGTGGTGCTTGACGGGCTGGCCCACCCGGCGATGTTGGAGGGCCCCGACGACGCGTTGCTGGAGGCCGCCTACCGGGAGGTGGCAACCCCGTGAAGGTCTACGTCCTGAACGGGCCGAACCTGGGCCGGCTGGGCACCCGCGAGCCCGACGTGTACGGCGCGACCAGCTACGCGGACCTGGTGGCGCTCTGCGAGAGCACCGGTCGGGAGCTGGGGCTGGCGGTGACGGTCCGGCAGACCGACGCGGAGCACGAGCTGCTCGGCTGGCTGCACACGGCGGCCGACGAGGGCGCCGCGGTCGTGCTCAACCCCGCCGCCTGGTCGCACTACTCGTACGCGGTGCGGGACGCCTGCGCCATGCTGCGGGGGCCCTTGGTGGAGGTGCACATCTCCAACATCCACACCCGCGAGGAGTTCCGGCACCACTCGGTGGTCTCGGCGGTGGCGACCGGGGTGATCTGCGGTCTTGGCATCGACGGCTATCGTCTCGCCCTGCACCATCTGGCCACCCGCTGACGGCCCACCGACTGGGCGCTCCGAACGGGGGGCCGTCCGATTCGACGCAGCTTGTAGACTTGCCAGGTCTGTCCGCCAATTGATGATCAAGGCAGGAAATGGCCTCCACCAACGACCTCAAAAACGGCCTGGTACTCAACCTGGACGGCGAGCTCTGGGCCGTCGTCGAGTTCCAGCACGTCAAGCCCGGTAAGGGTGGTGCCTTCGTGCGCACCACGCTGAAGAACGTGCTGTCCGGGAAGGTGGTCGACAAGACCTTCAACGCGGGCACCAAGGTCGAAACCGCGACCGTTGACAAGCGCACGATGCAGTACCTGTACGCCGACGGTGAGGACTTCGTCTTCATGGATCTGGAGACCTTCGACCAGATCACCGTGCCCGGTGGCACCGTCGGTGAGGCAGCCAACTACCTGCTGCCCGAGGCGGAGGCGACCGTCGCCCAGCACGAGGGTGTGCCGCTCTACATCGAGCTGCCCACCAGCGTCGTGCTGGAGGTCACCTACACCGAGCCGGGCCTGCAGGGCGATCGTTCGACCGGCGGCACCAAGCCGGCGACCGTGGAGACCGGCGCCACCGTGCCGGTTCCGCTGTTCATCACCACCGGCGAGAAGATCAAGGTCGACACCCGCGACGGCCGTTACCTCGGCCGCGCCTGATGGCTGAGGGTTCCAAGCAGCAGATGCCGGCGCGCCGCAAGGCGCGCAAGCGGGCGCTGGATGTCCTTTACGAGGCCGACCTGCGGGACAAGCCTCCGGTGGAGGTACTCGCCGGCTACGTGCAGCGGATCGAGCAGCCCCGACCGGAGCATCTCGGCTACGCGGTGGGCCTGGTCGAGGGGGTTGCCGAGTACCTCGACCGGATCGACGAGCTGATCGCCAGCTACGCCGAGGGTTGGACGCTGGAGCGGATGCCGGTCGTCGACCGTAACCTGGCCCGGATCGCCGTCTACGAGTTGCTCTACGTCGACGAGATCGACGACGCGGTGGCGATCAGCGAGGCCGTGGAGCTGGCTCGGCAGATGTCCACCGACGATTCGCCGCGCTTCCTCAACGGGGTGCTCGGCCGGATCGCCGAGTACGCCACCCGCTGAGCGTCCGCACCAACACCGCAGATCCGAAAGGGCCCGTGCCGACTGGCACGGGCCCTTTCGGTGAAGCGGCAGATCAGGTGAAGCGGCAGATCAGGAGGCGAAGAACGCCCGGGGGTCGGCCACCAGCACGCCGTGCTCGGTGAGCCGCTCGATCAGGCCCGACGGTGAGGCGTCGTAGACGATCGCGAGCGCCCGCAGGTCGTCGGCGCGGATGGAGAGCACCCGGCCGTTGTAGTCGCCGCGCTGCTGCTGGATGGCGCGGGCGTAGCGGGCGACGTAGGCCAGGTCCTCGGAGGCCTCGTCGTAGAGCCGCTCCAGGTCCAGGACAATCTTGCTGGTGGGCTCGTGACGGACGCCACTGCCGTCAGGCAGCAGCTCCGAGACGGGTACGCGGTAGAACTCGGCCAACTCGGCCAGACGGGACACCGTCACGGCCCGGTCGCCACGCTCGTACGAGCCGACCACCACGGCCTTCCACCGCCCGTTCGACTTCTCCTCCACACCCTGCAGGGACAGACCCTGCTGCTGGCGGATGGAGCGCAGGCGGGCGCCCAGAGACTTGGCGTATTCAGAGGGCATTCGGACACTCCCAGTGCTGCTCGGGGTTCTCCCGTCGATCGCTACGGAGCGTGACGGTACGGGGAATGCGACACGTGGTCAAGTGGTCGTGCCCCTACCGTTGCGGAGCGTCCGGGGAGTTTTCTCCTTTTCCGGTCCCTGACCCGGTGGTCAGCGGCCGCCGTCCATCACCCCGGTGACCACTGGTAACGTGGCGGAAGCCCCGGCCCAGGTCCGCTGAGCGGTCCGGCCGGAGGTGCCCGACATCCTTTAACGACCCGTCCCGTGAGGCGGGGAAGGAGGTCCGCCGTGGCATACCCACCGGCTGCCCGCTCGTCGCCACCGCAACAACCCTCGGTGAAGGTGATCCTCGCCAGCGCCGACGTGCAGCGCGTGGTCGACCGCATCGCCCACCAGATCCTGGAGAAGACCCAGGGCGCCGCCAACACGGTGCTGCTGGGGATTCCCACCCGGGGCACCCCCCTCGCCCGGCGGCTCGCCGACCGGATCAGCACCTTCGAGGACGTAGCCGTTCCGGTCGGTGTGCTCGACATCACCCTGTACCGCGACGACCTCCGTCGGCACGCCACCCGCGCGGTGGGTCCGACCGAGCTGCCCCCCGGCGGGATCGACGGCAAACGGGTCATCCTGGTCGACGACGTGCTCTTCTCCGGCCGCACCGTCCGGGCCGCGCTCGACGCGCTCAACGACGTGGGCCGCCCGGCCTCGGTGCAGCTCGCCGTCCTGGTCGACCGGGGCCACCGGGAGTTGCCGATCCGCGCCGACTACGTCGGCAAGAACATCCCGACCTCGCTCGCCGAGAGCGTCAAGGTGACGCTCGCCGAGATCGACGGGACGGACGAGGTCAAGCTCTACGGGGGACCTGCCTCATGATCAAGCATCTGCTCTCCGGCGGGGACCTGGACGCCGACACCGCCACCGAGATCCTGGACACCGCCGCCGAGATGGCCACCGTCGCCGGCCGGGAGATCAAGAAGCTTCCCGCGCTGCGCGGACGGACCGTGGTGAACCTCTTCTACGAGGACTCCACGCGTACCCGGATCTCCTTCGAGGCGGCGGCGAAGCGGCTCAGCGCCGACGTGATCAACTTTTCCGCGAAGGGGTCCAGCGTCACCAAGGGTGAGAGCCTGAAGGACACCGCGTTGACCCTGCAGGCCATGGGCGCGGACGCCGTGGTCATCCGACACCCCGCCTCCGGCGCGCCGCACCGCCTGGCCAACTGGGTGGACGGGTCGGTGGTCAACGCCGGCGACGGCACCCACGAGCACCCCACCCAGGCGCTGCTGGACGCGTACACCATGCGGGCCCGGCTGGGCCGGCTCGCCGGCCTGTCGGTAGCGGTGGTCGGGGACGTGCTGCACTCCCGGGTGGCCCGCTCCAACGTGCTGCTGCTCTCCACCCTCGGCGCCAAGGTCACCCTGGTCGGCCCGCCGACCCTCATCCCGGTCGACATCGCGGGCGCCCTCGCGCCCGGCACCGACGTCTCCTACGACCTCGACTCCGTCCTGCCGAACGTGGACGTGGTGATGATGCTGCGCGTGCAGCGGGAGCGGATGAACGACTCCTACTTCCCCTCCGCGCGCGAGTACGCCCGCCGCTACGGGCTGGACGGGCCGCGGATGCGCCGGCTGCCCGAGCACGCGATCGTCATGCACCCCGGCCCGATGAACCGGGGGATGGAGATCACCCCCGAGGTCGCCGACTCACCCCGCTCCACCATCGTCGAACAGGTCACCAACGGGGTCTCCGTGCGGATGGCTGTCCTTTACCTGCTGCTCGGAGGGAACAACCGGTGACCGCGTACCTGATCACCAGCGTGAGTGTCGTCGGCGCCGCGCCGACCGACCTGCTGATCCGCGACGGCGTGATCGCCGAGGTCGGTCCCGGCCTGACCGCGCCGGACGCCACAGTCGTCGACGGCACCGGCCTGGTCGCCCTGCCCGGCCTCGTCGATCTGCACACCCACCTGCGTGAGCCCGGTCGGGAGGACGCCGAGACCGTCGAGTCCGGTTCCCGGGCGGCGGCGCTGGGCGGCTACACGGCGGTCTGCGCGATGGCCAACACCTCCCCGGTGGCGGACACCGCCGGTGTGGTCGAGCAGGTCTGGCGGCTCGGCCGCGAGGCAGCCCTGGTCGACGTGCAGCCGATCGGCGCGGTCACCGTCGGGCTGGCCGGCGAGCGGCTGGCCGAGCTGGGCGCGATGGCCGACTCGGCGGCCCGGGTGCGGATCTTCTCCGACGACGGGCACTGCGTCGCCGACCCGAAGTTGATGCGCCGAGCCCTGGAGTACGTCAAGGCGTTCGACGGGATCATCGCCCAGCACGCCGAGGAGCCCCGGCTCACCGAGGGCGCCCAGATGCACGAGGGTGAGGTCTCCACCCGGCTCGGCCTGATCGGCTGGCCGGCGGTCGCCGAGGAGGCGATCATCGCCCGGGACGTGCTGCTCGCCGAGCACGTGGGCAGCCGACTGCACGTCTGCCACGTCTCCACCGCCGGCAGCGTCGAGGTGCTGCGCCAGGCAAAGGCCCGCGGTGTACGCGTGACCGCCGAGGTGACCCCGCACCACCTGCTGCTCACCGACGAACGGGCGGAAACCTACGACCCGGTCTACAAGGTGAACCCGCCGCTGCGCACCGCCGCGGACATCGCCGCGCTGCGTGCCGCCCTCGCCGACGGGGTGATCGACGTGATCGCCACCGACCACGCCCCGCACGCGGTGGAGGACAAGGAGTGCGAGTGGGCGTACGCCCGACCGGGGATGCTCGGTCTGGAGACGGCCCTCTCCATCGCGCTGGACGTGCTCGGCCCCGAGTGGGACCTGATCGCCGAGCGGATGTCGCGCACCCCCGCACGGATCGCCGGCCTCACCGGGCACGGCGTCGACCCCGCGCCGGGTGTGCCGGCCAACCTGACCCTGATCGACCCGGCCGCCCACCGCACCATCGAGCCGGCGGAGCTGGCCAGTCGCAGTCGCAACACTCCGTACGCCCGCATGACGCTGCCAGGTCGCATCGTGGCGACCTTCCTGCGTGGCGAGCCGACGGTCCTGGACGGAAAGGCTGTCAAGTAATGGTCAAGCGCAGACCCGCAATCCTGGTGCTGGAAGATGGGCGCACGTTCCCCGGCGAGGCGTACGGCAGCGTCGGAGAGACCTTCGGCGAGGCGGTCTTCAACACCGGCATGACCGGTTACCAGGAGACCCTGACCGACCCGTCCTACCACCGTCAGGTGGTGGTGCAGACCGCGCCGCACATCGGCAACACCGGCGTCAACGGCGAGGACGACGAGTCCGGTCGGATCTGGGTGGCCGGCTACGTGGTGCGCGACCCGGCCCGGATCGGCTCGAACTGGCGGGCCACCGGTGGTCTCGAGGACCGCCTCGCCACCGAGGGCGTGGTGGGCATCAGCGGGGTGGACACCCGGGCGCTGACCCGGCACCTGCGCGAGCGGGGCGCCATGCGGGTGGGCATCTCCAGCATCGACAACGACCCGCAGAGCCTGCTGGCCCGCGTGCGCCAGGCGCCGCAGATGGCCGGCGCGGACCTGTCCGCGGAGGTGAGCACCGCCGAGCCGTACGTCGTCGAGGCCCTGGGCGAGCACCGGTTCACAGTGGCCGCGCTGGACCTGGGCATCAAGCGCAACGTGCCGCGTCGGCTGGCCACCCGTGGGGTGACCACCCACGTGCTGCCGGCGTCGTCGAGCATCGACCAGATGCTCGCCACCGGCGCCGACGCGATCTTCCTGTCGCCCGGCCCGGGCGACCCGGCCACCGCCGACGCCCCGGTGGCGCTGGCCCGGGAGGCGCTGCGGCGGGAGGTGCCGCTGTTCGGCATCTGCTTCGGCAGCCAGATCCTCGGTCGGGCGCTCGGCTTCGGCACCTACAAGCTGGGCTACGGCCACCGGGGGATCAACCAGCCGGTGCTCGACCGGGTCACCGGCAAGGTCGAGGTGACCAGCCACAACCACGGCTTCGCCGTCGAGGCGCCCGGTGTGGGCGCCGGCGCGGTCGTCCCCGACCAGGTGATCGACACCGACTTCGGTGGCGTACGGGTGTCGCACGTCTGCCTCAATGACAACGTGGTCGAGGGGCTGCGGGCCGTGGACCTGCCCGCGTTCACTGTTCAGTACCACCCGGAGGCGGCGGCCGGCCCGCACGACGCGGACTACCTCTTCGACCGATTCGCCGATCTCATCGAGGGCCGGACCCACAGCAAGGGGCGCAGCAATGCCTAAGCGGACCGATCTCAAGCACATCCTCGTGATCGGCTCCGGGCCGATCGTCATCGGGCAGGCCTGCGAGTTCGACTACTCCGGCACCCAGGCGTGCCGGGTGCTGCGCAGCGAGGGGATCCGGGTCAGCCTGGTCAACTCCAACCCGGCGACGATCATGACGGATCCGGAGTTCGCCGACGCGACCTACGTCGAGCCGATCACCCCGGAGTTCGTGGAGCTGGTCATCGCCAAGGAGCGCCCGGACGCGATCCTCGCGACCCTCGGCGGGCAGACCGCGCTGAACACGGCCGTCGCCCTGCACGAGGCCGGCGTCCTGGAGAAGTACGGCGTCGAGCTGATCGGCGCGAACATCGACGCCATCAACCGGGGCGAGGACCGGCAGCTGTTCAAGGAGATCGTGGCGAAGGCCGGCGTACGGCTGGGTGTCGACGACCCGACCGGGCTGGTGCCCCGCTCGCGGGTCTGCCACTCGATGGACGAGGTCGAGGCGACAGTCGCCGAGCTGGGCCTGCCGGTGGTGATCCGGCCGTCGTTCACAATGGGTGGCCTGGGCTCCGGCATGGCGCACAACCCGGAGGACCTGGCCCGTATCGCCGGCGACGGCCTGTCCGCCAGCCCGGTGCACGAGGTGCTCATCGAGGAGAGCGTGCTCGGCTGGAAGGAGTACGAGCTCGAGCTGATGCGCGACCGGCACGACAACGTGGTGGTGGTCTGCTCGATCGAGAACATCGACCCGATGGGTGTGCACACCGGCGACAGCGTCACAGTGGCCCCGGCCATGACGCTCACCGACCGGGAGTACCAGCGCCTGCGTGACCTGGGCATCGCCGTGCTGCGCGAGGTCGGGGTGGACACCGGCGGCTGCAACATCCAGTTCGCGGTCAACCCGGTCGACGGCCGGATCGTCGTGATCGAGATGAACCCCCGGGTGTCGCGGTCCTCGGCGCTGGCCTCCAAGGCGACCGGCTTCCCGATCGCGAAGATCGCCGCGAAGCTGGCCATCGGCTACACCCTCGACGAGATCCCCAACGACATCACCCTGAAGACCCCGGCGGCGTTCGAGCCGACCCTGGACTACGTGGTGGTGAAGATTCCCCGGTTCGCGTTCGAGAAGTTCCCCGGCGCGGACCCGGAGCTGACCACCACGATGAAGTCGGTGGGCGAGGCCATGAGCCTGGGGCGCAACTTCACCGAGGCGCTGAACAAGGCGATGCGCTCGATGGAGACCCGATCATCTGGTTTCTGGACCACTCCGGACCCGGAGGGCGCCACCCGCTCGGACACCCTCGCCGCGCTGCGGATCCCGCACGACGGCCGGTTGTACACGGTGGAGCGGGCGCTGCGCCTCGGCGCGTCGATCGCCGAGGTCGCCGAGGCGTCCGGCGGGATCGACCCGTGGTTCCTGGACCAGATCGCCGCGCTGATCGAGCTGCGCACCGAGATCGTCGACGCGCCGGTGCTCGACGCCGACCTGCTGCGCCGCGCCAAGCGGGCCGGTCTGTCCGACCGGCAGCTCGCCGCGCTGCGCCCGGAGCTGGCCGCCGAGGACGGCGTACGGACCCTGCGCCACCGCCTGGACGTGCGCCCGGTCTACAAGACAGTGGACACCTGCGCGGCCGAGTTCGAGGCGACCACGCCGTACCACTACTCCACGTACGACCTGGAGACCGAGGTCGTGCCGTCGGACCGGCCAAAGGTGCTGATTCTGGGCTCCGGCCCGAACCGGATCGGGCAGGGCATCGAGTTCGACTACTCATGCGTGCACGCCGTCCAGGCGTTGCGGTCGGCCGGTTACGAGACCGTCATGGTCAACTGCAACCCGGAGACGGTCTCCACCGACTACGACACCGCCGACCGGCTCTACTTCGAGCCGTTGACCTTCGAGGACGTCCTGGAGGTCTGGCACGCCGAGGACTCGTCCGGTCGCGCGGCCGGCGGGCCGGGTGTGGTCGGGGTGGTTGTCCAGCTCGGCGGGCAGACCCCGCTGGGGCTGGCGCAGCGGCTCAAGAACGCCGGTGTGCCGATCGTCGGCACCTCACCGGAGTCGATCCACCTGGCCGAGGAGCGCGGCGCGTTCGGCGCGGTGCTGGCCCGCGCCGGACTGCGCGCGCCGGCGCACGGCATGGCCACCTCGTACGACGAGGCCAAGACGATCGCCGACGAGATCGGCTACCCGGTGCTGGTTAGGCCGTCGTACGTGCTGGGCGGTCGGGGCATGGAGATCGTCTACGACGACCCGACGCTGCGCGACTACATCGGCCGGGCCACCGACATCTCCCCGGACCACCCGGTGCTGGTGGACCGGTTCCTCGACGACGCCATCGAGATCGATGTGGACGCGCTGTGCGACGCCGACGGCGAGGTCTACATCGGCGGCGTGATGGAGCACATCGAGGAGGCGGGCATCCACTCCGGCGACTCGTCCTGCGCGCTCCCGCCGATCACTCTCGCGGGCTCGCACCTGGTCGAGGTCCGCCGCTACACCGAGGCCATCGCGCGTGGCGTCGGGGTCCGTGGTCTGCTCAACGTGCAGTACGCCCTCAAGGACGACGTGCTCTACGTGCTGGAGGCCAACCCGCGTGCGTCGCGGACCGTCCCGTTCGTCTCCAAGGCCACGGCGGTGCCGTTGGCCAAGGCGGCGGCCCGGATCGCGCTCGGCGCGAGCATCGCCGAGCTGCGGGCCGAGGGCCTGCTGCCGGCGACGGGGGACGGGGGCACGATGCCTGCCGACGCGCCGGTCGCGGTCAAGGAGGCGGTGCTGCCGTTCAAGCGTTTCCGGACCCGCGCGGGCAAGGGGATCGACTCGCTGCTCGGGCCGGAGATGAAGTCGACCGGCGAGGTGATGGGCATCGACACCAACTTCGGGCATGCCTTCGCCAAGAGCCAGTCGGCCGCGTACGGGTCGCTGCCGACCGCCGGGAAGATCTTCGTCTCGGTGGCCAACCGGGACAAGCGCGGCATGATCTTCCCGATCAAGCGGCTGGCCGATCTGGGCTTCGAGATCGTCGCCACCGCCGGCACGGCCGAGGTGCTGCGCCGGCACGGCATCGCCTGTGAGCAGATCCGTAAGCACTACCAGGCCGGTGCGGGCGACGACGCGGTGTCGCTGATCGGCGGCGGCCACGTGGCGTTGGTGATCAACACGCCGCAGGGCTCGGGTGCCAGCGCCCGCTCCGACGGCTACGAGATCCGCAGCGCGGCCGTCACCGCTGACATCCCCTGCATCACCACGGTCCCCGGCGCAGCCGCGGCGGTGATGGGCATCGAGGCGCGGATCCGCGGCGACATGCAGGTCCGCCCCCTGCAGGACCTGCACGCCATCCTGCGGGCGGCCCAGTGACAGTGTTCGAGCAGGCGGTACGGCCGTGGTTGTTCCGGCTGGGGGGCGGGGACGCCGAGGCGGCGCACGAATGGACGCTGCGGCGGTTGGCGGCCCTGTCGCGGCGGCCGGCCGCGCTCGCCGCACTGCGGGCCCGCTATGCGGTCGACGCGCCGCGCACGGTGTTCGGGGTGCGGTTCCCCAACCCGGTCGGGTTGGCCGCCGGCATGGACAAGGACGGCGCGGCGCTGCCGGCCTGGCCGGCGCTCGGCTTCGGTTTCGTGGAGGTCGGCACTGTCACCGCGCACGCCCAGCCGGGCAACCCCCGGCCGCGGCTGTTCCGGCTGCCGGCCAGCGAGGCGGTGGTCAACCGGATGGGCTTCAACAATGCCGGGGCCGCCGCGCTGGCCGCCCGGCTGGCGGCGCTGCCGCGCCCGCTCGGGGTGCCGCTGGGCATCTCGCTGGGCAAGTCCAAGGTGACGCCGCTCGACGAGGCGGTCGAGGACTACCTCGCCTCGTACCGGGCGCTGCGCGGGCACGGCGACTACTTCGCGGTGAACGTGTCCTCACCGAACACCCCGGGTCTGCGGTCGTTGCAGGACCGTGGCCACCTGGACGCTCTGCTCGGCGCGTTGGTGGGGGAGAAGCCGGTGCTGGTCAAGATCGCACCAGACCTGACCGAGGCGGCGATCGCCGAGCTGCTGGAGGTCTGCCTGGCCCGGGGTGCCGCCGGGGTGATCGCCACCAACACCACGCTCTCGCGGGACGGCCTCGCCGGCGTCGACGTCGAGCGTGGCGCGCAGGCCGGTGGTCTGTCCGGTCGGCCGCTCACCGGGCGGGCCCGCGACGTGGTCGCCTTCGTCCACTCCGAGACCGGCGGCCGGCTGCCGATCATCGGCGTCGGCGGGGTGCTGGACCCGGACGACGCGGCGCGGATGTTCGACGCCGGCGCCGCCCTGGTGCAGCTCTACACCGGCTTCATCTACCGAGGACCGGCCCTGGTCCGCGCCGCCGCCCGCGCGGCGGCCGCAACGGCGGCACCGGACGCGGTCGCCGGCCGGTGACCGCTCCCGGTCCGGTGCTGGCCCGGAGGTTCGATCCGGCCGCAGGACGTCCGCCGTCCGGACCGCTTGAGGCGCAGAGGAGTACGCGTGACACCCGAGGAGATCCTGGCCGCTGACCGGGCGCACGTCTGGCACCCGTACGCCGCGCTGCCGCCGGCCAACCCGCCGTACGTGGTGCGCGGCGCCGAGGGGGTACGGCTCACCCTGGCCGACGGGCGGGAGCTGGTGGACGGGATGTCGTCCTGGTGGGCGGCGATCCACGGGTACCGGCACCCGGTGCTGGACGCGGCGGTGACCGACCAGCTCGGCCGGATGAGCCACGTGATGTTCGGCGGGCTCACCCACGAGCCGGCGGTGCGGCTGGCCCGGACCCTGGTCGAGCTGACCCCGGACGGCCTGGAGCACGTGTTCCTGGCCGATTCCGGCTCGGTCAGCGTCGAGGTGGCGGTGAAGATGTGCCTGCAGTACCAGCGGGCCGTCGGGCGGCCGCAGCGGCGCCGGCTGGCGACCTGGCGGGGTGGCTACCACGGCGACACGTTCCACCCGATGAGCGTCTGCGACCCGGAGGGCGGGATGCACCACCTGTGGGGCGACGTGCTGCCCCGGCAGGTGTTCGCCCCGGTGCCGCCGGGCGGCTTCACCGATCCGCCCGACGACGCGTACGTGGCGGCGCTGGTGGAGACGGTCGAGCGGCACGCCGACGAGTTGGCCGCCGTGATCGTCGAGCCCGTCGTCCAGGGCGCCGGCGGGATGCGCTTCCACCACCCGGGCTACCTGCGGGTGCTGCGCGAGGTGACCCGTGCGCACGGGATTCTGCTGATCTTCGACGAGATCGCCACCGGGTTCGGCCGTACCGGCGAGATGTTCGCCGCCGAGCACGCCGGGGTGACGCCGGACGTGCTCTGTGTGGGCAAGGCGCTGACCGGCGGGTACCTGACCCTCGCGGCGACAGTGTGCACCGCGGAGGTCGCCCGGGGCATCTCGGCGACCGGCGTGCTGGCGCACGGGCCCACGTTCATGGGCAACCCGCTGGCCTGCGCGGTGGCGAACGCCTCCATCGGGCTGCTGCGGGCCGGAGACTGGGCCGGCCAGGTCGCCAGGGTCGGCGCCGGCCTGCGCGCCGGTCTGGAGCCCCTGCGCGGCACGCCGGGCGTGGCCGACGTACGGGTCCTCGGCGCGATCGGCGTGGTCCAGCTCGATCACGAGGTCGACCTCGGCGCGGCGACCGCGGCCGCTGTCGCCCAGGGGGTGTGGCTGCGTCCGTTCCGCGACCTGATCTACACGATGCCGCCGTACGTCACCGACGACGCCGACCTGGCCCGGATCGCGACCGGGGTGGCGGCGGCGGTGGCGGCTGGCTGAGTCGGCCCGGTCACCGGGTCGACGGGTTACCCGGGCGGGTCGGCCGCCCGGACGAGAAGAGGAGAACACTCCGATGGAGAGCTTCGGTACCCGGCTGCACCGGGCGATCACCGAGCGCGGCCCGCTCTGTGTGGGCATCGACCCGCATCCCGGTCTGCTGGCTCAGTGGGGCCTCCCGGACGACGTTCAGGGGCTCGAACGCTTCAGCCGGACCGTGGTGGAAGCGCTCGGTGACCGGGTTGCGGTAGTCAAGCCTCAGTCGGCCTTTTTCGAGCGGTTCGGGTCCCGAGGTGTGGCGATTCTTGAGTCAACTATCCGACAGTTACGAGATGCCGGCTCGCTCGTTCTGCTTGACGTCAAGCGCGGCGACATCGGCTCGACGGTGAGCGCGTACGCCGCCGCGTACCTTGATCCATCCAGCCCCGTGTATGTCGACGCGGTCACCGCGAGCCCCTACCTCGGGGTCGGATCGCTGGCGCCGATGTTCGAGCTGGCCGCCGAGCACGGCGGCGGGGTGTTCGTGCTGGCCCTCACCTCCAACCCCGAGGGCGCGGCCGTGCAGCGGGCCGTCACGGCCGACGGCCGCACCGTGGCGCAAACCGTGATCGACGAGATTTCCCAGCTCAACATGGGTGCGTCCCCGCTCGGGAGCTTCGGTCTGGTGGTCGGCGCGACCATCGGTGACACCGGTCACGACCTCTCCGGTGTGGGCGGCCCACTGCTCGCTCCGGGGCTCGGCGCGCAGGGTGCCGGCGCGGCCGATCTGCGTACCGTCTTCGGTTCGAGCCTCGCCTCGGTGCTTCCGTCGTACTCCCGGGAAGTGCTCTCGGCAGGCCCCGATGTGGCCGCGCTGCGGGCCGCCGCGGACCGCGTGTTGGTCGACTGTCGGGCCGTCCTGCCTGCCCGGTGACTGACTGACGGGTCGGTCACTCTACGGTGATCATGCGGCCCCCACGTTGCCGAAAGCTCCGTTGGCCGCTAGTTTTCCCCGCGCTGGGAACCATGGACCCCTTGGTTCACAGCGACACCACGTTTCACAGATGCGGCGGTGCGCCCCGCCCGCCGCGATAGGGACCTGAGGAGAACTGGTGCCGCTCCCGTCACTGACCCCCGAACAACGCGCTGCCGCGCTCGAGAAGGCCGCGGAGATCCGCAAGGCCCGTGCTCAGCTGAAGGAGCAGCTCAAGCAGGGCAAGACCACCCTCGGTGCCGTCCTCGAGCGGGCCGAGAACGACGACGTCGTTGGCAAGCTCAAGGTGTCGGCCGTCCTGCAGGCCATGCCGGGCATCGGCAAGATCCGGGCTACCCAGATCATGGAGAAGCTCAAGATCGCCGACAGCCGTCGCCTGCGTGGCCTCGGCGAGCAGCAGCGCAAGGCACTGCTTGGAGAGTTCGCCGCCAACTGAACCTGGCAGCGTGTAGAAACAAGCAGTGAGCACGGATGACGAGGCGCGCCCGGCGGCTCGGCTCACTGTCCTGGCTGGACCTTCGGGTTCCGGCAGGGAGAGTGTCGTCGAGCTCGTCCGGGCGCGTTCTCCGTCCGTGTGGATCCCGGTCGCGGCAACCACCAGGCCGCGCCGGGAGTCGGAGATCGACGGGGTGGACCGCGTCTTCCTCGCCCCCGCCGAGTTCGATCGACGGATCGTCGACGGCGAGCTGCTGGAGTGGTCCCGGATCGGTTCGCACCGCCGGGGCACCCCGTACCCCCCGCTGCGCGCCCGGCTCGACGCCGGGCAGCCGGTGCTGCTCCCGCTCGACCTGCGCGGCGTCCCACTGATCCGGGCGCGACTGCCCGATGCCCGGCTGGTGTTGCTGAGCCCACCCGGGTACGCGCCCGACGCCACGGTGGCCGCCACCGTCGAGCACGCGCTGACCCACGACCACACCGAACGGGTGGTCGAGGAGCTGGTAGGCTTACTCGGTTCTTCTTATC
Organism: Micromonospora noduli; assembly: GCF_003264475.1. Lineage (NCBI taxonomy): Bacteria > Bacillati > Actinomycetota > Actinomycetes > Micromonosporales > Micromonosporaceae > Micromonospora > Micromonospora noduli. Next base: position 69,258 of record NZ_PYAC01000011.1, read on the forward strand.
CGGATCCGGCCTGGTCGCGCGTGCGTGGCTGACGGTCGGCCGCCGTTGAGACTCAGCACCGCGTCCGCGCGGCTCGAAAGACGCAGAGGTTAATTCGTGGGATCCATCGCCAACCCCGAAGGCATCACCAACCCGCCGATCGACGAGCTCCTCGAGAAGACGACGTCGAAGTACGCGCTGGTCATCTTCGCCGCCAAGCGCGCGCGCCAGGTCAACGCCTACTACAGCCAGCTCGGTGAGGGTCTGCTGGAGTACGTCGGCCCGCTCGTCGAGACCACCCCGCAGGAGAAGCCCCTCTCCATCGCCATGCGCGAGATCAACTCGGGCCTGCTCACCGCCGAGCCGACCGACCAGCCGTAAGCCCCCGCTGGCCGATGTCCGCCTCGATCGTCCTCGGGGTCGGTGGCGGCATCGCCGCCTACAAGGCGTGCGAGCTGCTGCGACTCTTCACCGAATCCGGTCACCGGGTTCGGGTCGTGCCAACCGCGTCGGCGCTCCGCTTCGTTGGAGCGCCGACCTGGGCCGCGCTCTCCGGTCAACCGGTCGCCGACGACGTCTGGACCGACGTCCACGAGGTGCCGCACGTCCGGCTCGGTAAGCAGGCCGACCTGGTGGTGGTCGCGCCGACCACCACCGACCTGCTCGCCAAGGCCGCCCACGGCCTCGCCGACGACCTGCTGACCAACACCCTGCTGACCGCCCGCTGCCCGGTCCTGCTGGCCCCGGCCATGCACACCGAGATGTGGGAGCACCCCGCCACCGTTGCCAACGTGGCGACGTTGCGCTCCCGGGGGGTCCGGGTCATCGAGCCCGCCGTCGGCCGGCTCACCGGCGCCGACACCGGCAAGGGTCGGCTGCCCGACCCGGCGGAGATCTTCGCCGTCGCCGGACGGCTCCTGGCCCGCGGCGACTCCGCCCCCGCCGACCTGGCCGGTCGCCGGGTGGTCGTCACCGCCGGTGGCACCCGCGAGCCCCTCGACCCGGTGCGTTTCCTGGGCAACCGCTCGTCGGGCAAGCAGGGCTACGCGTTCGCCCGCGCGGCGGTCGCCCGGGGTGCCCGCGTCACAGTGATCTCGGCCAACGTCGGCCTCGCCGACCCGGCCGGGGTCGACCTGATCCGGGTGGGCACCACCGCCGAGTTGCGGGAGGCGACCGTCAAGGCCGCCGTCGACGCCGACGCGGTGGTGATGGCGGCGGCTCCGGCCGATTTCCGGCCCGCGACGTACGCGACTGGCAAAATCAAGAAGTCGGACGACGGTGTCGCGCCCACCATCGAGCTCGTCACGAACCCGGACATCGCGGCGGAGCTCGGCCAGCGCAAACGACCGGGGCAGGTGCTGGTGGTGTTCGCCGCCGAGACCGGCGATGCCGAGGCCAACGGCCGGGCGAAACTCGCCCGGAAGCGGGCCGACCTGATCGTGGTCAACGAGGTCGGTCCGGACCTGGTCTTCGGCGCCGACACCAACACGGTGACGGTCATCGGCGCGGACGGTTCGGTCAGCCGGCTGCCCGAGCAGGCCAAGGAAGCGGTGGCCGACGCCGTCTGGGATCTCGTCGTGGCGCGGCTGTCCGGCCGCTCCTGACGGGTGGAACAGGGCTCGACCGATCCCGACACCGGCCGCAGTGGTGATTAGACTGCCGCGGAACGACCTCACACGCTTAGGAGTGCCGTGACACGCCGTCTCTTCACGTCCGAATCGGTCACGGAAGGCCACCCGGACAAGATCGCTGACCAGATCAGCGATGGCATCCTCGACGCGCTGCTGACCGAGGATCCCCACAGCCGCGTGGCCGTGGAGACCATGATCACCACCGGTCAGGTGCACATCGCCGGTGAGGTGACCACCAAGGCGTACGCCGACATCCCGACGATCGTCCGCCGGACCATCCTCGACATCGGCTACGACTCGTCGAAGAAGGGCTTCGACGGCGCCTCCTGCGGGGTCAGCGTCTCCATCGGCGCGCAGTCCGAGGACATCGCGCAGGGTGTGGACAACGCCTTCGAGCTGCGCACCGGGGCGTCGGAGAGCGCGCTGGACGCGCAGGGCGCGGGCGACCAGGGCATGATGTTCGGCTTCGCCTGCTCGGAGACGCCCGAGCTGATGCCGCTGCCGATCGCGCTCGCGCACCGGCTGGCCCGCCGCCTCTCGGCGGTGCGCAAGGACGGCACGATCCCGTACCTGCGGCCGGACGGCAAGACCCAGGTCACCATCGAGTACGAGGGGCTGCGCCCGGTCCGGCTGAACACCGTTGTCGTGTCCAGCCAGCACGCCGCCGACATCTCGCTGGACTCGCTGCTCACCCCGGACGTGCGCGACCACGTGATCGCCCCGGAGCTGGAGAGCCTCGGCCTGGACACCGACGGTTACCGGCTGCTGGTCAACCCGACCGGCCGGTTCGAGATCGGCGGCCCGATGGGTGACGCCGGGCTGACCGGCCGCAAGATCATCGTCGACACCTATGGCGGGTACGCCCGCCACGGTGGCGGCGCGTTTTCCGGCAAGGACCCGTCCAAGGTGGACCGCTCGGCCGCGTACGCGATGCGCTGGGTTGCCAAGAACGTGGTCGCCGCCGGTCTGGCCGAGCGGTGTGAGGCGCAGGTCGCCTACGCCATCGGCAAGGCGCACCCGGTGAGCCTGTTCATCGAGACGTTCGGCACCGAGACCGTGCCCGTCTCCTCGATCGAGAAGGCCGTCACCGAGGTGTTCGACCTGCGTCCGGCCGCGATCATCCGGGACCTCAACCTGCTCCGCCCGATCTACCAGCAGACCGCCGCGTACGGCCACTTCGGCCGGGAGCTGCCGGACCTGACCTGGGAGAGCACCGACCGGGCCGCCGACCTCAAGTCGGCCGCGGGAGCCTGACCGCCACCAAGCGCAGCGACCGGCGACCCGCGGACGGGTCGCCGGTCGCGCGCGTCTGCGTGGATGTGGGACTGGCGCACCTGGACCGGCCGTTCGACTACCTGGTGCCGGCGGAGCTGGACGAGGTGGCGGTGCCCGGTACCCGGGTGAAGGTGCGCTTCGCCGGGCAACTCGTCGACGGGTGGTTGCTGTCACGCGCCGACGACTCCGGGCACACCGGCCGCCTCGCGTACCTGGAGAAGGTGGTCTCCCCGGAGCCGGTGCTTGCCCCCGAGGTCGCCCGGCTGGCCCGAGCGGTCGCCGACCGGTACGCGGGCAGCCTCGCCGACGTGCTCCGGCTCGCCGTGCCACCCCGGCACGCCCGGGTGGAGAAGGAGCCCTGCGACGAGCAGCCCACCCCGGCGGCCCCCACCGAGGCGGTCGACCCGCGCGGGTGGCGCGACTACCCGAGCGGTCCGGCCCTGCTGCGGGCGCTCGCCGACGGCCGGGCGCCCCACGCGGTCTGGTCGGCGTTGCCCGGTGAGGACTGGGCGGCCCGTTACGCCGACGCGGTGGCGGCCACCGTCGCCGGTGGGCGCGGCGCGGTGGTGGTGGTGCCCGACGCGCGTGACCTCGACCGTCTCGACGCCGCGCTCACCGGCGTGCTCGGCCCGGGACGGCACGTCAGCCTCTCCGCCGCGCTCGGCCCGGCCCGGCGGTACCGGGCCTTCCTCGCCGCTCGCCGTGGCCAGGTGCCGGTGGTGATCGGCACCCGGGCGGCGATGTTCGCCCCGGTGGCCCGGCTCGGCCTCGTCGCCGTCTGGGACGACGGTGACGACCTGCACTCCGAGCCCCGGGCGCCCTACCCGCACGCCCGCGACGTGCTGCTCACCCGCGCCCACCTCGCCGAGGCCGGCGCGCTGGTCGGTGGATACGCCCGGACGGCCGAGGCGCAGCTGCTGGTGGAGACCGGCTGGGCCGCGGAGGTGGTCGCCGACCGGGCCACCGTGCGGGCCCGGATCCCGGCCATCGCGCCGACCGGGGACGACCCGCAACTGGCCCGCGACCCCGGGGCCGCCACCGCCCGGCTGCCCAGCCTGGCCTGGACGGCTGCCCGCGACGCGCTCCGCCAGGACCTGCCGGTGCTGGTGCAGGTGCCCCGCCGCGGCTACCTCCCGTCGATCTCCTGCGCCGAGTGCCGCACCCCGGCGCGCTGCGCGCACTGTGCCGGCCCGCTCGCGCTGCCCTCGGCCGGCGGCACCCCGGCCTGCCGGTGGTGCGCCCGGGTGGCGGCCGCGTACGCCTGCCCGGAGTGCGGTGGGCGGCGGCTGCGGGCCGCGGTGACCGGCGCCCGGCGGACCGCCGAGGAGCTGGGCCGGGCGTTCCCCGACGTGCCGGTGCGCACCTCGGGGCGCGAGGAGGTGCTGACCGACGTGCCCGGCGGCGCGGCCCTGGTGGTGGCAACCCCGGGCGCCGAGCCGGTCGCCGAGGGCGGCTACGGCGCGGTGCTGCTGCTCGACTCGTGGGCCCTGCTGACCCGGGCCGACCTGCGCGCCGGCGAGGAGGCGCTGCGCCGCTGGCTGGCGGCGGCGGCGCTGGCCCGCCCGGCGCCGGCCGGTCGGGTGGTGGTGGTCGCCGACGGCGCGCTCGCCCCCGTGCAGGCGCTGCTGCGCTGGGACTCCGGCTGGTTCGCCGGTCGGGAGCTGGCCGAGCGCCGCGAGCTGGGCTTTCCGCCGGCCGTGCGGATGGCGAGCGTCACAGGAGCGGCCGAGGCGGTGGCGGACCTGCTGGCCGCGGCCCGGCTGCCGGACGACGCCGAGGTGCTCGGGCCGGTGCCGGCCGAGGAGGGCCGGGAACGGATGTTGGTCCGGGTGCCCCGGGCCCGGGCCGCCGCGCTCGCCGAGGCGTTGCACTCGGCCGCCGGCGTCCGGGCCGCTCGCAAGGCCGCCGATCCGGTTCGTCTCCAGGTCGATCCGCTGAGCCTGTTCTGAGGCGTTTCGGCCGGTGCCGACGGTCGCGGGCCTCGCCCGCTGCCGGGGGCTCTCGCACACCGCGTCCGGCAAAGTGGTGGCGCCCGAGTGGTAGCATCGCCCGTCATGCCAAGGCGTACGACGGGCTCCAGGTCGCGAGGGGGCGTCAGCCGCGCCGAGCTGGGGCCGTCGCGGGATGGCGCGACGGACGATGGCGGGAACGCGTCGGTCGGGCGCGAGGTCGATGATGTCAATGAGCCGGTGATCAGGGGTGGACCAGTCGTGACCGTTGGACAATCGATCGTCTTCAACGGCGACCTCGGCAGCGGCAAGAGCACCGTGTCGGTCGAGATCGCCAAACGGCTCGGCATGCGCCGGGTCAGCGTGGGGGACCTGTACCGGGAGATGGCGCAGCAGCGGCAGATGACCGCGCTGCAACTCAACCTGCACGCCGAGCTCGACCAGGCCGTCGACGGCTACGTCGACCAGCTCCAGCGGGACATCGCCGCCTCGGGTGAGCGCCTCATCATGGACTCCCGGCTGGCCTGGCACTTCTTCACCGACGCGCTCAAGGTGCACATGATCACCGAGCCGGGCGAGGCGGCCCGCCGGGTGCTCGCCCGCCCCTCCGGGCCGGCGGAGAGCTACGCCTCCCTGGACGAGGCCAAGGCCAAGCTCCGGGAGCGCAGCGCGAGCGAGCGCAGCCGGTTCATCATCCGCTACGGGGTGGACAAGGCCCGGCTGCGCAACTATGACCTGATCTGTGACACGACCCGGGCGTCCGCCACGGAGGTGATCGAGCACATCGTGGCCGCGTACGAGGGAACGCTCGGCGCCGAGGTGCTGCGCGACGCGCCGCCGCTGCTGCTGCTGGACCCGGCCCGGGTCTACCCGACCGAGGACATCGCCACCCTGCGCGGCCTGTGGGACACCGACTTCGTCGGTGGGGTGGCCGAGGCCGGCGACGAGGCCCTCGAACCGCTGAAGATCGGGTTCACCGGCGAGTACTTCTTCGTCGTCGACGGCCACCGCCGCCTCAGCGCCGCCCTGCAGAACGGGTTCTCCCTGGTCCCCGCCCAGCTGGTCGCCGAGGTCGACGAGCCGGTAGTGGGTGGGATGACAGCGATCGACTACTTCGCCGCCCAGGTGCGCCCCGGCCTGGTCTACGACTGGGAGGCGGCTCACAAGATCCAACTGCCGCTGCCCGAGCCCGCGCTGCTCCGCGGCGACGCGGTGCTCGCGGGCGACCCGGGCGCCAGCGTCTGAACCCGGCGTGAGGCCGGGCCGACGCGCGGGGTACGCGCGCCGGCCCGGCCACCGAGTCGTACGGCGGTCGCCGAGACGGCTCAGCCGAGGATGACGCCTGAGGCGCCCACTCCGGCCATGCCGGAGAAGATGTCCTCGTAGTACATCCGCCAGGCGCAGACCCGGTTAGTGGTCACGTAGCCGGTGCAGGGCACTGAGGTGTTGGTGTCGTCGATGGCGGTGTTGGTGCCGGTCGCCCAGACCTGGAGGTTGTTCGCCGCGTTCACGATCTCCACGGGGCCGCCGCTGTCACCCTGACCGACGGCGTTGGTACGCGTGGTGTTCTCGGCCTGTACCTGACCGCAGACAGTGCCGAAGTCGCGGACGTTGATGCAGAGGTTGCGGGCCTTCACCTGGATCGAGCACCGGGTGCCGGAGTACGCGCCGGAGGTGCACACGAAGTTGCCGACCTGGCTGGCCGAGGCGCCGATCACCTGGTTGCTGAACTCACTGAGCACCGCGCCGGCGGCATTGGTGCTGTTGTTGAAGACCCGGCCGCCCGAGCTGCCCGCGAGGAGCAGGGTGTCGGTGCCGGCGTTGCGGGTGCCGACGATGCCGATCGTCTGCCCGGTCGGGTCGGTCGCGAGGACGTTGAGGTTGGCGCAGTGCGCGGCGGAGAGCATCCGCGCCACCCCGCCCTGGAAGACCCCGAAGCCGGTCGAGCAACCACCGCCGGTGGCGGTGTTGCGCCACGCGGCGCCACCCCACCACGGGGCCGTGTCGTCCCACCTGGTGGCGGGCGCGGCGGCGACCCCGGTCTGCACTGTCACCGGTACGCCGGCGAGAGCCGTCGCGCCGAGCAGCCCGTCCTGGGTGCCGACGAGCAGGCCGGCGCCGTCGGCGCGCGGCCCGACCGTGGTGATCTTGTTGCCGACTGTCGCCCGCAGCCGGTCGGCCGCGACGATGAGCTCCCGCTGTGAGTACGCGGCGGGCAGCACCTGGGTGGCGACGGTGGCCCGGGCGGTGGCCACCAGGTTGGCGGGCGGCTCACCCTTCCAGTAGACCTGGAGCTGGCGGGTGGTGGGGTCGGCGACGATACCGGCGAAGCCGGAGTTCGCGCTGCGCTGTGCCGCGTTCGTGATCCGGGCGGCGGCGGTGTTCATGCGCTGTTGCAACCGGAGCAACTCCGACCAGGAGGCGAAGCCGCCGGGGACCGGTGTGCTGTCGACGAAGGATCCGGTGGTGGCGGCCTTGCCGCCCGGTGCGGCGGTGGCCGGGGTGGCGGTCACGCCCGCGGCGAGCAGCGTGAGACCGATCGCGGCGACGGCGACGCGACGCAGCATCGCCACGGGACGCCGGGTGGTCGGGTGTGGACGGATCATCGGGTACCTCTTCCCCCAGGGATCGTGGAGCGGGCCGAGCCCGCACCAGGACGGTGGCAGGGGCATCGACGCCACGGGGCGGATCCTGGACGGGACTGGACACCGCTGGACACCGCTGGACGGGGAGACGGTCCGCAGTGGAACTGTCATACATTGGCAGCCGTCTATCGAATGGCGTGGGGCCGGAATTACCCTGCCCGTGCGCATCCGGGGGGCCGGATGACCGGGGTGGGGGTCGCATGTCCGAGCAGTGGATACCTTCCGGCACTCATCAGACGTCACATGGGTCAGCCGAGCTGGCCCGCGCCGGCGCCGAGGCGCAGACACTGCCCGAGTTGGCCGGGTTGCTGCGCCAGTTGCGCCGCCGCGAGGCCCGGCAGCAGGGCGAGACCCTGCTGACGTACCGGCAGTTGGCCGCGAAGACCGGCTGGTCACGCGGGATCATCGGGGAGTACTTCGCCGGCAACGTTCTGCCGCCGCCAGAGCGGTTCGACGCTCTCATCCGGCTGCTCGGGGCCACCCCCGCCGAGCAGGGGGTGCTGGCCACCGCGCGGGACCGGGTCGAGGAGCGACGCCGACGCCCGAACCGGGAACACGCGACCACCGGACGGGCGGTCGCGCGGGCCAGGGTCGTCGGCCCGCGCGCCGGCACCACGTCCCCCCGGTTCCCGATACCCCGCCAACTGCCCCCGGCGCTGCCCGGGTTCGTCGGGCGTGCGACCCAACTCGCCCAGCTCGATGCCGAATGCGCTCGCGCCATGGCGCCCGAGAACGACGGCATGGCGTCGGTCACCGTCATGACCCTGTCCGGTACGGCCGGGGTCGGCAAGACGACCCTGGCGGTCACCTTCGCGCACCGGGTCGCCGATCGCTTCCCGGACGGCCAGCTCTACGTCGACCTGCGCGGGTTCGACGCCACCGGAACGGTGGTGACGGCCGTCGAGGCGGTCCGAGGCTTCCTGGAGGCCCTCGAGGTACCGCCCGAACGCATCCCCACTCACCTGCCCGCGCAGGTGGGCCTCTACCGCAGCCTGCTCGCCGGTCGCCGGATGCTGGTGCTGCTGGACAACGCCCGCGACGCCGACCAGATCCGCCCCCTGCTGGTCGGCAGCCCGAACTGCCTGGTTTTGGTAACCAGCCGCAACCGGCTCGCCGGGCTGATCGCCGCCGAAGGTGCCCGGCCGATCGGCGTCGACCTGCTCAGCACCGCCGAAGCCTGGCAACTGTTGGCCCGGCGGCTCGGCACGGACCGGTTGGCGGCCGAGCCGCAGGCGGTGGACGAGATCATCGAGCGGTGTGCACGGCTGCCGCTGGCGCTGGCCGTGCTCGCCGCGAGAGGTGCGGAGAAGCCGACGTTCCCGCTGGCCACCCTCGCGGCCGAGCTGCGGGCGGCGCCGCGACCACTCGACTCGTTCGACGGAGGGGACGCCGGCACCGACGTGCAGGCCGTCTTCTCCTGGTCGTACCGGAGCCTGACCCCGGCGGCGGCCCGCCTGTTCCGGCTCTTCGGCTGCCATCCCGGACCGGACATCGGGTTCGCCGCGGCGGCCAGTCTGGCCGGGCTGCCCCGGGCCCAGGTGCCCCGACTGCTGACCGAGCTGGCCCACGCGCACCTCGTCACCGAGCACGCCCCCGGCCGGTTCGGCGCGCACGACCTGCTCCGGGCGTACGCGGCCGAGCAGGTCGAACGTCTCGAACCGGAGCAGGCCCGGCGGGCCGCGATCCGGCGTGGGCTGGACCACTACCTGCACACCGCCCACGCGGCGGCGCTGCTGCTGCAACCGGGTCGGGACCCGGTCACCCTCACTGCCGCCGCGCCGGGTGTGCTGCCCGAGGAGATCACCGACCTCGGTCAGGCACTCGCCTGGTTCAGCGTCGAGTATCCGGTGCTGCTGGCGGCGGTCGCCCACGCGAGGCGGGCCGGGTTCGACGGTCATGCGTGGCAGCTGGCCTGGACACTGGTGGACTTCCTGCAACGCCGGGGGCGGTGGCCGGACCTGGCCGTGGCCCAGCGGAACGCCCTGGCCGGGGCGCAGCGGGCCGGCGACCGACCCGGGCAGGCGAACGCCCACCGCGACCTCGCCCGGGTGCTGTCCCGGCTGGGTCGGGTGAACGAGGCGGCGAGGAACTACCGGCAGGCCCTGGTGATCTTCGCGGAGTTGGCTGACCACACCGGGCAGGCGCGCACCCACCGGGCGTTCGGCGCGATGCTCGACGGGCTCGGCCGGCACGCCGAGTCCCTGGAGCAGAGCGAGCGGGCCCTGGCGCTGTACCGGGCCGCCGGGCACGTCGCCGGGGAGGCCAGCGCCCGCAACGCGGTGGGGTGGGCGTACGCCCAGCTCGGCCGGTACGAGCCGGCGCTCGGGCACTGCCGGGAGGCGTTGGCGCTGCTGCGGACGACAGGCGACCGGCACGGCGAGGCGAACACCTGGGACAGCCTCGGCTTCATCCACGCCCGCCTCGCTGACCACCGGGCGGCGATCCGCTGTTTCCAGCGGGCCATCGGGCTGTACCGGCGGGTCAGCGACCGCTACGACGAGGCGGACACCCTGTCCCGGCTCGGCGGGAGCCGGCAGGCGGTGGGGGACGCGGCCGGCGCCGCGCGTACCTGGCGGCGGGCCCTGGGCATCCTCGACGATCTCGGTCACCCGGACGCCGAGCGGGTGCGGGAGCTGTTGGCCGGGGAGCCGGCCGGTGACGCTGGGCACACCGGCGGTGGTTGAGCGAGGTGCGCCGCCCGATGCCCGGCCGGGCACTCCGTAGACTGGTACGGCACCGCTCGTCCATCCAAAGAAGGAGCCGTCCCGCGTGACCGTCCAGCCCATCCGTCTGTTTGGGGATCCGGTGCTGCGCACGCCGGCCGATCCGGTGGTCGACTTCGACGCCGAGCTACGTCGGCTCGTCGCCGACCTCACCGACACGATGCGTGAGCAGAACGGCGCCGGCCTGGCCGCGCCGCAGCTCGGTGTGAGCCTGCGGGTGTTCACCTTCGACGTCGACGACGTCCTCGGGCACCTGATCAACCCGGTGCTGGAGTTCCCCGACGAGGAGGAGCAGGACGGCCCGGAGGGCTGTCTGTCGATCCCCGGGCTCTACTTCGACACCAAGCGTCGGCAGAACGTCGTCGCCAAGGGCTTCAGCTCGTTCGGCGACCCGATGCAGATCGTCGGCACCGGCCTGATGGCGCGCTGCGTGCAGCACGAGACCGACCACCTCGACGGGGTGCTCTTCCTGGACCGGCTTGACCCGGAGGGGCGCAAGGAAGCCATGAAGGCGATCCGCCAGGCCGAGTGGTACGACGCGTCGGCCCCGCCCACTGTCAAGCTCAGCCCGCACATCAGCGACCCCTTCGGTCTGGGGCGCTGACCCGGATGCGCGTGATCTTCGCCGGTACGCCGGCCGTCGCCGTTCCCGCCCTGGCCGCCGTCGCCGCCTCCCGACACGAGCTGGTGGCCGTGGTCACCCGGCCCGACGCGCCCGCCGGGCGTGGGCGTGGCCTGGCCCGGTCGCCGGTCGGGGCGTGGGCAGACGAGCACGGCGTCGAGGTGCTCACGCCCGCCCGCCCCCGCGAGCCGGAGTTCCTCGACCGGCTACGCGAGCTGGAGCCGGCCTGCGTGCCGGTGGTCGCCTACGGCGCGCTGGTGCCGCCGGCGGCCCTGGAGATCCCCCGGCACGGCTGGATCAACCTGCACTTCTCCCTGCTGCCCGCGTGGCGTGGCGCCGCGCCCGTGCAGCACGCCGTGCTGCACGGCGACGAGCTGACCGGGGCCAGCGTCTTCCAACTGGAGGAGGGTCTGGACACCGGCCCGGTCTACGGCACGCTGACCGACGAGATCCGCCCCACCGACACCTCCGGCGACCTGCTGGGGCGGCTCGCCGATTCCGGCGCCGGGCTGCTGGTGGCGGTGCTCGACGCGATCGCCGACGGCACCGCCCGCGCCGAGCCGCAGCCGGCCGACGGGGTGTCGCTGGCGCCGAAACTGACAGTGGACGACGCGCGGGTGCGCTGGGGTGACCCGGCCTTCGCCGTGGACCGGCGGATCCGGGCCTGCACGCCCGCGCCGGGCGGCTGGACCACGTTCCGCGACGAGCGGGTGAAGCTCGGCCCGGTCGTCCCGGTGCCCGACGGCCCCGAGCTGAAGCCGGGGGAGTTGCTGGTGGAGAAGTCCCGGGTGCTGGCCGGCACGGCGACCGTGCCGGTACGTCTCGGCGAGGTCCGCGCCGCGGGCAAGCGGGCGATGGACGCGACCGACTGGGCGCGCGGCGTCCGGGTCGGCACAGGAGAGGACTTCGCGTGACGGCACCGGAGGGAACCCGACCGACGCGCTCCGGCCCGTCGACCGGCCGTGGCGGGGATCGCCGCCCGGTCCGACCACCGCTGGACCGGCCGCGCCGCGCCGCGTACGAGGCGGTGGCGGCGGTGCACCGGGACGACGCGTTCGCCAACCTGGTGCTGCCCATCATTCTGCGGGAGGAGGGGCTGTTCGGTCGGGACGCGGCTTTCGCCACCGAGCTGACCTACGGCACCCTGCGCCACCTGGGCACGTTGGACGCGATCCTGACCGACGCGGCCGGCCGGGACGTGGCCCGGATCGACCCGCCGGTACGCGACGCGCTGCGGCTCGGGGCGTACCAACTGCTGCACACCCGGGTGCCGGCGCACGCCGCGGTCTCGTCGACTGTGGACTTGGTCCGTTCGGTCGCACCGGGCGCTACCGGCTTCGCCAACGCGGTGCTGCGCGAGGTGTCCAGCCGTGACGCGGACGCCTGGGTGGCGAAGCTCGCCCCACCGATGGAGACGGACCCGGTCGGGCACCTCGCGTTGGCGTACAGCCACCCGCAGTGGATCGTGCGGGCCTTCTCCGAGGCGCTCGGCGGTGATCTGGGTGAGACGGAGCGCCTCCTCATCGAGGACAATGAGCGCCCTCCGGTGCACCTGTGCGCCCGGCCCGGCCTGATTGACCCGGTCGAGCTGGCCGACCAGGTCGGCGGTGCGCCCGGTGCCTTCTCGCCGTACGCCGTCTATCTCCCCGGCGGGTCGCCGGGCGACATCCCTGCGGTCGTCGACGGCCGGGCCCACGTCCAGGACGAGGGCTCCCAGTTGGTGGCCACCGCGCTCGCCGACGCGCCGTTGGACGGCCCGGACGGGCGTTGGCTGGACCTGTGCGCCGGCCCGGGTGGCAAGGCCGGGTTGCTCGGCGCGCTGGCCGCGCAGCGGGGTGCCCGGGTGACCGCGGTGGAGGTGGCCGAGCACCGGGCCCGGCTGGTCTCCCTGGCGACCCGGGACCTGCCGGTGACCGTGCTGACCATGGACGGCCGTGAGGTCGGCGGCGACCCGAAACTGCCGGAGCAACACTTTGACCGGGTGCTGGTCGACGCACCGTGTACCGGGCTGGGGTCGCTGCGTCGTCGGCCGGAGTCGCGCTGGCGTCGCCAACCGTCGGACCTGCCGCCGCTGACCCGGCTGCAACGGGAACTGCTCGGCGCGGCGCTGCGGGCGGTCCGCCCGGGTGGCCTGGTCGCCTATGTCACCTGTTCGCCGCACACCGTCGAGACGCACGTGACGGTGACCGAGGCGGCCCGCCGTAGCGGGGTTGCGGTGGACTTCGTGGACGCCCGCCCGCTGCTGCCGGCCGGCATGCCCGGTCTCGGTGACGGGCCGACAGTGCAGCTCTGGCCACACCGCCACGGCACCGACGCGATGTTCCTCGCCGTCCTGCGCCGAGGCTGATCCGCTCCACACGTCCGGCCGGTCGACCGACCGGCCGGACGTCGTGCGCGCACGCTCAGGTGACCGGGAGGCCCTTGGTGCCGGCGTTCTTCATCGAGCGGGTCAGGTTCCGGTCGGAGATCCAGAGGAAGCACTGCACGCCCCGGTTCCCGTTGCGCCACTCCTCCTCGTACGGCTGGTAGTAGATCGTGCCGGCGCGGAAGTCGAGCTGGGAGTTGTCCGGGACCTTGGCGTACTTGGCGATCATCGTCTGGCAGGCCCGGTGGGTCCGCTTGGTGCTGCGGGTGAACTCGGCGTAGCTGGTGTCCGGCGCCTGCCAGACGCCGACGAACTCGGCGTGGTGCTTGGCGGTGCAGGAGACCGGGACCATCTCGTCGATGTCGTCCTTGACCATCTTCGGGTTGAAGCAGCGGTACGCCAGCGGAGCCGCTCCGGACAGCGCGCCCCGGAGGCTGCCGGTGCGCAGGTCGACAGCTGTGTCGTCGATGCTGGCGATCTCGGTGACGTCGCAGCGGTACCAGCGGGCTCCGCCCGACCAGGCCTGCGGCGAGGGCAGCACGACGGTCAGGCCGAGCCGCCCGGAACGCCAGTCGGCCCCCACCGCCTTGTTGACCGCCGTGTCGCACCCGGTCTGCGCGGCCCGCATGCCGGCCGAGCCGGGCTGCGGGGGCGTGCCGCCGCCGGCGCCCGGGCCGGTGAGGGTGCCGACGTGCATGGTCTCCACCCGGTGCGCCTCGGTGCACGCCGTCGGGTTGTAGCCGGTCAGGAAGCCGACCTGCTGGGAGCTCTGGTGGCAGACGTCGGCGGCGGGGACGAACTGCTGCGCCGCGACGGGCGCCGGCCAGTCGTCGATGAGGTCACTGTCGATTCCGGCGGGTGCGCCGCACCCGGCCAGTGCCAGGGCCAGCGCCCCACCTCCGGCGAACGCCGCCAGCCACCGTCGCATCCCGACCTCCCGCCGCTGCTGGCCCCCGACCGGACCCAGCCGGTCGATAGCGCCACGGCGCAGCAGCATACGGCAACGATGCTCAGATCGCGGGCAGTCCCTCGGGACCGGCGCCGCGCATCGAGCGGGTGAGTTTGCGGTCGTCGCTCCACAGGAAGCAGCGCACTCCACGGTCGCCCTCCTCCCACTCCCGCTGCGACGGTGGGTAGTAGATGGACCCGGCCCGGTACGGCAGCTCGCTGTTGTTGGGTACCGCCGCGAACTTGGCGATCAGCGCCATGCAGCGCCGGTGCGCCTGCTCGGCGGACTTGGCGAACTCCGCCCAGCTCATGTCCCGCTCCTCGTAGACGCCCACGAACTCGGCGCGGTGCGGCTCGGTGCAGAGCACCGGCGCCATGTAGTTGAGGTTGTCGCCGATCAGTTTGGGGTCGAAGCAGCGGTGCGTCAGGGGCGTGTCGCCGATCAACGCGCCGCGCAGGCTGCCGGTGCGGTTCACCGGGCGGGTGTTGTCGATGCTGCCGGTCTCGCTGAGGTCGCAGCGGAACCAGCGGGCGCCGCCGGCCCAGGCGGGCGCGGACGGCAACGCGAGGGACAGCGCGAGTCGGGCCGTGTGCCAGTCGCCGCCGAGCACCTCCCGGGCCCGCTGGTCGCACTCGGCGCGAGCCGTGCGCAGCGCCGACGATCCGGGTGCCGGTCGGGCCTCGGTCAGCGCGTCGGGCCCGACGAAGGTGCCGACGTGGATGGCCTCGGCCAGGTGGTTGCGCGCGCAGTCCACCGTCTCGTACGTGCTGGCCTGCACGACCGTGGCGATCCGTGGCAGGCAGGTGTCGGTGGCGGGGGTGAACGGCTTCGGAACCCGCAGCGTCGGCCAGTCGTCGGTGAGATCGCCGTCCGCGCCCCGTGCCGGCGTGCAGCCGGCCAGCAGCATCGTCGTGACGCTGGCCAGCACCAGCGCTGGAAGCCACCGTCGCATCGTCCGCCCTCCCGGGAGCTGGCGGCCGGTCGCCGCGCCCCGCGGCGAGACCCCGGCGGGCGTGCAGCCTACGGCACCGTCCCGGTTGGAGTGTCGTCGCGTTTCCGTCGATCGGCCAGTGGCTGATGTCTGTTCGTCCGGATTCAGGGGTCCGGAGCGTCCAACTCTGCACCAATGGTCACTGCTGGATCACAGCGTGTCCCCAGAGGTGCCGCGATGCGGGTGGCGGGTGGCCACGTTCGTACACTGGCCCCGTGACCGTACCGCCGCCGATCGTCGCGCCGAGCATCCTGGCCGCCGATTTCGCCCGCCTCGCCGAAGAGGTCCGTGCCGTCGAGGACGCCGCGGACTGGTTGCACGTCGACGTGATGGACAACCACTTCGTGCCGAACCTGACCATTGGGCTGCCCGTGGTGCAGAGCCTGCGGGCTGTCACTGCGATGCCCTTCGACGTGCACCTGATGATCGAGGACCCGCGCCGGTGGGCCCCCGGGTACGCCGATGCCGGGGCGTACAACGTCACCTTCCACGCCGAGGCGTCCGACGACCCGGTGGCGCTGGCCAAGGACCTGCGTTCGGCCGGTGCGAAGGCGGGCCTGGCCATCGACCGGGACACCCCGATCGAGCCCTATCTGGACCTGCTGCCCAGCTTCGACACCCTGCTGATCATGACGATCAAGGCGGGCTTCGGTGGGCAGCGGTTCATTCCGCAGCTGCTGGAGAAGGTGCGGACGGCCCGGCGGCACGTGTCGGCGGGGCACCTGGAGCTGCGCATCGAGGTGGACGGCGGGATCGCCGCCGACACCATCGAGCAGGCGGCCGCGGCCGGCGCCGACGCGTTCGTGGCCGGCACCGCCGTGTACGGGGCCTCCGACCCGGCGGAGGCGGTTCGGCACCTGCGGGCACTGGCGGAACGCGCGGCGCCCGGGGCCTGAGGTGGAGCCCGAGGCCGACCGCAAGGACATCATTCTCGTCGTGGACGACGACGAGGACATCGCCCGGTTCGTCGAGTTCAACCTGCGGCTGCACGGCTTCGAGGTGGTCCACGCCAGCGACGGCCAGGAGGCACTGGAGATCATCGAGCGCCAGCGGCCGGACCTGGCGGTGGTCGACCTCATGATGCCCCGGATCGACGGGCTGGAGCTGACCCGCCGGTTGCGCGCCGACCCGATGACGTCCGCCCTTCCGGTGATCATGCTGACCGCCAAGGGGATGACCGTCGACAAGGTGCACGGGCTCAGCGCCGGCGCGGACGACTACCTGGTCAAGCCGTTCGACACCGCCGAGCTGGTGGCCCGGGTCTCGTCCACGCTGCGCCGCAACAAGGAGTTCCGGGAGGTCTCCCCGCTGACCGGGCTGCCCGGTAACAGCCGGATCCGCCGGGAGATCAGCGATCGGGTCCGAAACGGCGTGGACTACGCCGTCGGCTACGTCGACATCGACCGGTTCAAGAGCGTCAACGACCGGTACGGCTTCGTGCGCGGCGACGACTTCATCTCCGCGCTCGCCCGCAGCCTGCACCGGGCGGTGGTGGGCGTCGGGCTGCCACCGGCCTTCCTCGGCCACGTCGGCGGCGACGACTTCGTCATCGTCTGCGCCCCGGACCAGGTGCGCCCACTGACGTCCCGGGCGGTCGTCGACTTCGAGAACGCCGCCGACACGCTCTACGACCAGACCGACCGGGAGCGCGGCTTCGTCGAGTTGAAGGATCGACGCGGCAACATCCGGCGGGCGGCCCTGGTCACGCTCTCCATCGGGGTGTCCCTCTCCGACGCCGGCAAGCGGTTCACCGACCCGCTCGAAGCGATCGCGGTGGCCTCGGAGATGAAGACGGTGGCCAAGAGTCAACCGGGCTCGTACGTGGCGGTGGACCGGCGTCGCGGCGTCACCTGAGCGTGATACCGCTGTGAAGTAGCTCGCCTAGGTGGCGGCGGAGCCGGATCGGCGTGTAAGACTTCCCGTGTACCCACCACGCGCTGGCGGGACTCGGTGAAATTCCGAACCGGCGGTGATCCACGGTCCAACCGTGGTCAGCCCGCGACCCGGACGGCTCTGCCGTCCGGTGGACCTGGTGAAAATCCGGGGCCGACGGTTGGGGGCGGTTCGTCCGCTCCCAGACAGTCCGGATGGGAGACAGCGCGCGGGACGGACGGGTCCGAGCCGGCCGCTGGCTTCAGCGTGCCGTGCCGACCCTCCCGGGGCGGCTGTGCCGTTCCCGGAATCCGCCACCGCCTGCCCGTGGCCCCATGGCCACCGCCTCCCTGACCGCCCGCGCGCGGACCGGCGAGTGAGAGGGCAGGGGCAGGGCGATGGCCAGCGTCTCCGTTGATGAGGCGATGCGGCGTGCGATCGAGTTGGCAGCGCGCGGGCTCGGCACCACCAGCCCCAACCCCGTGGTCGGGTGCGTGCTCCTCGACTCCGACGGCGAGGTCGTGGGCGAGGGCTTCCACGCGTACGCCGGGGGGCCGCACGCCGAGATCGTCGCCCTGGCGCAGGCCGGGCGGCGGGCCAAGGGCGGCACCGCTGTCGTCACTCTGGAACCCTGTGACCACACCGGCCGCACCGGCCCCTGTAGTTCCGCGCTCGTCCAGGCCGGGGTGGGCCGGGTGGTCATCGCCGTGCCCGACCCGAACCCGGTCGCCTCCGGGGGCGCCGCCACCTTGCGCGCCGCCGGGGTCCGGGTCGACCTGGGGGTACGCGGTGAGGAGGCCGAGGCCGGCAACGTCGCGTGGTTGACCTCGATGCGCCGGGGCTGGCCGTACGTGATCTGGAAGTACGCCGCCACGCTCGACGGGCGCTCCGCCGCGGCGGACGGCACCAGCATGTGGATCACCTCGGAGGCGGCCCGGATCGACGTGCACGCGCTGCGCGGCACTGTCGACGCGGTCATCGCCGGGGTGGGCACCGTGCTCGCAGACGACCCCCGGTTGACCGCCCGCAACCTGCGCGACGGCAGCCTGGCCATCCGGCAGCCGCTGCGGGTGGTGGTGGACAGCTCGGGGCGTACCCCGGCTGACGCCCGGGTTCGCGACGGCGCCGCACGGACGTGGATCGCAACCGCCGACGAGGTCGGCGCCGACCCGGACGGCCGGGTCGACCTGTCGGCGCTGCTCGCGGCGCTGCACCAGCGCGGGATCCGCGCGGTGCTGCTGGAAGGCGGCCCCCGGCTGGCCGGCGCGTTCCTGGAGGCCGGCCTGGTCGACAAGATCGTCGGGTATGTCGCGCCGCGGTTGCTCGGCGCCGGCCCGACCGCTCTGGTCGACGCGGGAGTGACCACCATCGCCGAGGCCATCGATCTGGAGTTCGTCGACGTTACGCAGATCGGTCCGGATCTCCGGATCACCGCTTTGCCCCGCAAAAGGGAGGGCTGAGATGTTCACCGGCATTATCGAGGAATTGGGCGAGATCGTCCAGGTGGCGCCGACGGCAGGCGATTCGGCGCTGCTGGGCGTACGTGGCCCACTGGTCACGTCCGACGCCCGACACGGCGACTCGATCGCCGTCAACGGTGTCTGCCTGACCGTCGTGGAGGTGGCCGACGGTGTCTTCACCGCCGACGTGATGGGGGAGACGCTGCGCCGCTCGGCGCTGGGCGCGCTGCGCCCCGGCGACCCGGTCAACCTGGAGCGGGCCGCCGCGCTCGGTAGCCGGCTCGGCGGGCACCTGGTGCAGGGCCACGTCGACGGCGTCGGTGAACTGATCTCCCGGGAGCCGGCCGAGCAGTGGGAGACCGTCCGGTTCCGACTGCCCGCCGCACTGTCCCGGTACGTGGTGGAGAAGGGCTCGATCACCATCGACGGTGTCTCGTTGACAGTGGCCGCCGTCGGCGCGGACGAGTTCGCCGTCGGGCTGATCCCGACCACGCTCAAGCTGACCACGCTCGGCGCGAAGGGCGTCGGCGACCCGGTCAACCTGGAGGTCGACGTGCTGGCCAAGTACGTGGAGCGGCTGCTCGGCGACCGGCTCACCGACGCCGACGCCAGCGGGGCGACCGCGCACCCGGGCGGGGTGGCCTGATGGGCCCGCTCAGCTGGCTGCTGGACGCCCAGGTGCACGTCGCCGGCTCGCCGGTGCTGGCCAGGGAGATCGTCGGCAACGCGTTCGGGCTGGTCTCGGCGCTGCTCGGGTTGCGTCGGCTGGTCTGGGCGTGGCCGGTCGGCATGATCGGTAACGCGCTGCTCCTCACCGTCTTCCTCGGCGGGGTGTTCGCCACCCCGCAGGAGCACGACCTGTACGGGCAGGCCGGCCGGCAGGTGTTCTTCTTCGCGGTCAGCGTCTACGGCTGGTGGCGCTGGCAGCGCAACCGTCGCGCCGACGCCGGGCAGGCCGCGGTCGTGCCGCGCTGGGCCACCGGACGGGAGCGGCTGATGCTGCTGGTGGCCGCCGTGATCGGCACCGCCGCGGCGTACCCGCTGCTCAAGGCCCTCGGCTCCTGGGGCCCGCTGCCCGACGCCTGGATCCTCACCGGCAGCCTGCTGGCCACGTACGGCATGGCCCGCGGCTGGGTGGAGTTCTGGCTGCTCTGGATCGCTGTGGACGCGGTCGGCGTGCCGCTGCTGCTGCGCGGCGGGTTCTACCCGTCGGCCGTCATGTACCTGATCTACGGCGCCCTCTGCGTCTGGGGCTTCGCCGCCTGGTGGCGCACCTCCCGCGCCGCCCGACCGGCGACCGTCCGTACGCCCATCTACACGGAGGCTGTCGCATGACCAGCTTTGGGGATATCGAGCAGGCGATCGCGGACATCGCGGCCGGCCGGCCGGTCGTCGTGGTCGACGACGCGGACCGGGAGAACGAGGGCGACCTGATCTTCGCGGCCGAGTTGGCCACGCCGGAGCTGATGGCGTTCATGGTCCGCTACACCTCCGGCTACGTCTGCGTGGCGCTGACCGAGAGCGAAGCCGACCGGCTCGACCTGCCGCCGATGCACCACACCAACCAGGACCGGCGCGGCACCGCGTACACGGTGACAGTGGACGCCCGCGAGGGGGTCAGCACCGGTATCTCGGCGGCCGACCGCGCGCACACCAGCCGGCTGCTCGCCGGCGCGGCGACCGATCCGACCGACCTGGCCCGCCCCGGGCACGTGGTGCCGCTGCGCGCTCGCGAGGGCGGGGTGCTGCGCCGACCGGGGCACACCGAGGCGGGGATCGACCTGACCCGGCTGGCCGGGCTGCGTCCGGCCGGTGTGCTCTGCGAGCTGGTCAACGACGACGGCACCATGATGCGCCTGCCGGACCTGGAGAAGTTCTCCGCCGAGCACGGCCTCACGCTGGTCACCATCGCCGACCTGATCGCCTACCGGCGGCGTACCGAGAAGCAGGTCGAGCTGGTCGCCGACGCCCGGATGCCGACGAAGCACGGGGTGTTCCGGGCGCTCGGCTACCGCGCCGAGCACGACCCGGCTGAGCACGTCGCGATGGTGCTGGGTGACATCGGTGACGGCCAGGACGTGCTGGTCCGGGTGCACTCCGAGTGTCTGACCGGGGACGTGTTCGGCTCGCTGCGCTGCGACTGTGGGCCGCAGCTGGACGCCGCACTGGCTCGGGTCGGGCAGGAGGGCCGGGGCGTGGTGCTCTACGTCCGTGGGCACGAGGGGCGCGGCATCGGGTTGCTGCACAAGCTGCAGGCGTACCAGTTGCAGGACCTGGGCCGCGACACCGTCGACGCCAACCTCGACCTGGGCCTGCCGGCCGACGCGCGCGACTACGGCACCGGCGCGCAGATCCTCTACGACCTGGGCGTGCGGTCGATGCGGCTGCTGACCAACAACCCGGCCAAGCGGGCCGGGCTGGAGGGGTACGGGTTGACCATCACCGGCCGCGAGGGGCTGCCGGTCGGGGCGCACCCGGAGAACATGCGCTACCTGCGCACCAAGCGGGACCGGATGGGTCACCTGCTGGACGAGTTGGACGAGGTGTCCGAGGCGCCACTGGGGCGTCCGGTCGCCAACGACGAGATCGGAGCATGACGATGGCGGGTTTCGGTGAGCCGGGAGTCGAGGCGGTCGACGCCGCGGGGCTGACCGTCGGGGTCGTTGCCGCCCGCTGGCACGGCGAGCTGACCGATCACATGCTGGAGCGTGCGGTGGCCGCCGCCGAGGCGTGCGGCGCGCGTTCCGTGGTCGCCCGGGTCGCCGGCTCGGTCGAACTGCCGGTGGTCGCGCAGGCCCTCGCCCGCCGCTGCGACGTGGTGGTCGCCCTCGGCGTGGTGGTCCGTGGGTCCACCGCCCACTTCGACTACGTCTGCCGTTCGGTCACCGACGGGCTGACCCGGGTGGCGCTGGACGAGGGCAAGCCGGTGGCGCACGGCGTGTTGACAGTGGAGACCATCGAGCAGGCCCGCGACCGCGCCGGTCTGCCCGGCTCGGCGGAGGACAAGGGGTGGGCCGCCACCGTGGCGGCACTCGACGCGGCGCTGGCCGTGCGGACCGTGGCGGCGGGCAACGCCCAGCGGGTCGGCTTCGGCGGCTGACGCCCCGGCCGTCTCTGAAGGCGGGCCTTCAGAGACGGCCGGCCTCGATGATCCGGCGCAGGAACTGCCGGGTACGGGGCTGGGTCGGCTCGCCGAGCACCTGCTCGGGCGGGCCGCTCTCGATGACCCGCCCGGCGTCGAGGAAGCACACCTCGTCGGCGACCTCCCGGGCGAAGCCCATCTCGTGGGTGGCCAGCACCATGGTCATGCCGTCGGCCTTCAGGTCGCGGATCATCGCCAGCACCTCGCCGACCAGCTCCGGATCGAGCGCGGAGGTGACCTCGTCGAGCAGCATCAGTCGAGGTGAGTTGGCCAGCGCCCGGACGATCGCCACCCGCTGCTGCTGCCCGCCGGAGAGCCGGTCCGGGTAGGCGTCCGCCTTGGCACCGAGCCCCACCCGGTCGAGCAGCTCCCGGGCCTGCGCCTCGGCCTCCGCCCGGCCCCGCCGGTGTACGCGGCGCGGCGCGAGGGTGATGTTGTCCAACACGCTCAGGTGCGGAAAGAGGTTGTACGCCTGGAACACCATGCCGATCCGCCGCCGGACCCGATCGGGGTCCACCCGGGGATCGGAGATGTCCTCCCCGTCCAACTCGATGGTGCCGTCGTCCAACTCCTCCAGCAGGTTGACGCAGCGCAGCAGTGTCGACTTGCCGGACCCGGACGCGCCGATCAGCGCCACCACCTGATGTTCGGCGACGGTCAGGTCGAGCTGGTCGAGCACGGTGTGCCCGCCGAACTCCTTGCGCACGCCTCGACAGCGCAGCAACGCCATGGGTCAGCCTCCCGACTGTCGGCGGGCCGCGCGCAGCGTCACCCAGTCGGTGACCGCGATCAGCGGGATCGCGAGCAGCACGAAGAGCACCCCCGCCACGACGTACGGCGTGTAGTTGAAGGTCTGGGCGGTGGCGATCTGCGCGGCGCGGACCGCGTCGATCGGCCCGGCCAGCGAGACCAGCCCGACGTCCTTCTGCAACGCCACCACGTCGTTGAGCAGGGGTGGCGCCACCCGGCGGACGGCCTGCGGCAGGACCACGTGCCGCATCGTCTGCCGGTAGGTCAGGCCCAACGAGCGGGCCGCGGCGAGTTGGCTGGAGTGCACCGACTCGATGCCGGCCCGGAACACCTCGGCGAGGTAGCCGCCGTAGGTGAGGACCAACGCGATCCCACCCAGCACCAGCACCGGCGGCATGCCCTGCAACCGCAGCCCCGGCACGCCGAGGGTGAGCAGGTACAGCACGATGATCAGCGGTAGGCCGCGGAAGGTGTACGTGTAGCCGGCGGCCAGCGCGCGGACCGGGAAGAAGACCGGCCCGCGCAGCGTCCGCAGCACGGCGATCACCAGCCCGAGCAGCAGCGCGCCGACCGCACAGCAGACCAGCAGCCGTACGTTGAGCCAGAGCCCGCTCAGCACCGTGGGCAGCGCGTCGCGGGCGATCTCCGGATCCAGGAACGACCGCCGGACCCGGTCCCAGCCCGGCGCCCCGGTCACCGCGATCACCAGCAGCGTGCCGAGCGCCGCCGTCGAGGACGCCGCGACGAGCACGCTGTAGACGGTCTGCTGACGCCGGTACGCCGACCGGCGCAGCTGCGCCTCCGAGGGCACATGATCCAGAAGCGTCACCGCAGCTCGGCCGCCCCCGCCACCTGCGCGAGCCACTTCTGTTCCAGCTCCTTCAGTGTGCCCGCCGTGGTGAGTTGACCGACCGCCGCGCTCACGCAGGAGGTCAGTGGGGAGTTCTTGTCCAGCAGCAACCCGAACGCCTCGGGCGTACCGACCTGCGGCACCTGCCCGACGATCGTCGCGTCGGTGATCTCCGCGCCGGTGATGTAGAAGGCGGTCGGAAGATCCACCACGAGACCGTCCAGCTGCCCGTTCTGGAGGGCCTTCTTGGCATCGTCGTTGCTGTTGTAGACCTGCGGCTTGGCGGCCGGCTTGATCACGTCGGTGATCGCCTGGTAGCTGGTGGTGCCGACCTGCGCGCCGAGCCGAGCGTCCCGCAGCTCGGCCAGCGACTTCCGGCCGGCGATCTTCGAGGACTTCAACGCGATGACGGTCTGCCGTACCAGGTAGTACGGCGCGGAGAAGTCGACCGCCTGCTTGCGCTCGTCGGTGATGGAGAACTGGTTGATGTCGAAGTCGAAGTCCTTCGGCCCCGGCGCGATGGCGGTGTCGAACTTGACCCGGGTCCAGGTGACGTCGCCGCGGGCGTAGCCGAGCTTCTCGGCCACCGCGTACGCGACGGCGGATTCGAAGCCCTCGCCGCTGTCCGGCTTGTCCTTGGCGAACCACGGCTCGTACGCGGGCTGGTCGGTGGCGATGGTCAGCTTGCCCGGCGTACGCGTGGGCAGGCTGTCCTTGGCGCAGGACGGCGCGGCGGTGACATTGGGGGTGGGTTTCTCGTCCTGTGGCGCGCATCCGGCGGTGGCTACGACGACGGCACCGGCGAAGGTGAGCGCGAGGAGACGTGAGCGGCTGGCCATGGCGGACAGCGTAGAGCTCCATGGGCATCGATCGGCAATTGTCCCACCATGTTGGTAGGGAATTGTCCGCTTGCTGGATTTCGACGGACCCGGACGTGGGGCGTCACCCGGGTGGCTGGAAGAATCGTTCCCCGTGAAGACGTTCGAGGAGTTGTTCGCCGAGCTGCAGGCCAAGGCCGCCGCCGGCACCCCGGGCTCGGGCACCGTCGCCGCGCTGGACAAGGGCGTGCACTTCATCGGCAAGAAGGTCGTCGAGGAGGCGGCCGAGTCGTGGATGGCCGCCGAGCACGAGGGGCCGGAGCGCACCGCCGAGGAGATCTCCCAGCTGCTCTACCAGGTCCAGGTGTTGATGCTCGCCAGCGGTCTCGAGCTCAAGGACGTCTACCGACATCTGTGAGTGCCTCCCACCCCTGTTGATCACCAACCGGACCCAAGGAGCACTCCGTCATGCTGCGTGTCGCCATTCCCAACAAGGGCACCCTGGCCGAACCGGCCGCCCAGATGCTGCGCGAGGCGGGCTACCGCCAGCGCACCGACCCCAAGGACCTCGTCTGCCGGGACGAGGCGAACGACGTCGAATTCTTCTACCTGCGCCCGAAGGACATCGCCACCTACGTCGGCTCCGGTGACCTCGACCTCGGGATCACCGGCCGGGACCTGCTGATCGACTCGGCCGCGCCGGCCGAGGAGGTCGTCGACCTCGCCTTCGGCCGGGCCACGTTCCGCTTCGCCGCCCGCCCCGACGACATCGCCTCCGTGCAGGAGTTGGGCGGTCACCGTATCGCCACCGCGTACCCGGGGCTGGTCGAACGGCACCTCGGCGAGGTGGGCGTCAAGGCCGACGTGATCCGCCTCGACGGCGCGGTGGAGAACGCCGTACGCCTCGGCGTCGCCGACGTGATCGCGGACGTGGTGGAAACCGGCGCGACCCTGCGCCAGGCGGGCCTGGTGGTCTTCGGTGAGCCGCTGCTGCGCTCGTCGGCGGTGCTCGTCCGGCGCGCCGGCGCGCCCGCCCAACCGCAGGCCGAGCAGTTGCTGCGTCGCCTGCACGGTGTGCTGGTGGCCCGCCGCTACGTGATGCTCGCCTACGACGTGCCGGCCGGTCTGCTGGACCGGGCCAGCGGGCTCACCCCGGGCATCGAGTCGCCCACCGTGTCGCCGCTGCACCGGGAGGGCTGGGTGGCGGTGCAGGCGATGGTGCTCCGCGACGACGTGCACCGCATCATGGACGAGCTGTACGAACTGGGCGCCCGCGCCATCCTCGTCACCAACATCCACGCCTGCCGCCTCTGACCGTCGCGTCCGCAGCGCGGCCTCGGCGCGTGGGACCTCCCGACGGCCCCGCCCGGACCGGCAAGATCGCGCTCGATCATTGAAGTCGTGGTCTCGATCTCGACGGAGGCCACTGGATCCTGGATCGAGCGCGATCTTGAGGTGGCTGGTGGCTGGTGGGCTCGGGGTGGTGGCTCGGCGGGTGGTGCGTTCGATGACCGGGTGCGGATGGCAGACTGATGGGGTGAGTGAAACCGAACTGGTCCGCCTGAAGCCCCGCCGCATCCGCGTGGTCTGCTGGTCGGCGGCGGCTGCCCTGGTGGTGGTGTTCGGTCTGGTCGCCACCTCGCTGAGCGGCCCGACCGGCGATGGCTACGGCAGCTTCCAGCGCGGCGACCAGATCGCCATGATCGGTCTGGGCATCTTCGGGGCGCTGGGCTTCCTGCTGTTCACCCGTCCCCGGGTGGAGGCGGACGCACGGAGCATCCGGGTCCGTAACGTCATCAGCTCCTACGAGCTGCCCTGGGAGGTCGTCCGGGGTGTCCGTTTCGACCGGGGCGCGCCGTGGGCCAGCCTGGAGCTGCACGACGACGACCTGCTGCCGATGGTCGCGTTGCAGGCCGCCGACAAGGAGTCGGCCGTCGACGGGGTCCGCGCGCTGCGCCGGCTGCACGAGGCCCACCAGGCCCGCCTCGCCGAGCGCGCCGTCGGCCGCTGACCTGACGAAGCCTCCCACCGCCGACCTCGCGTCGTCGCCCACCGGCCAGGCCCGCCGCGGCACCCTCGCCGAGATCTGGACAACTTCCCTGAAACTGCTGCCTCCCGGCACCCTGAGGCGGCAGTTTCAGAGAAAGTGCGCGGATCTCGAAGCGGCGACAGGGCGACGCGGCGGCCGCGACGCAACGGCCGGCCACGCTCGTGCCCGGCCGCAGGTCGTGCCCGGTTTGGGGGTCGCCGGGGCGCCGGTGTAGTGTTATCGAGTCGACCAGGCTGTCTCCGCGTGCGAGCAGACAGCCTTGAAAGCGGAGCGCCTGCTCCCACCCGAGTCGCCGCTACGGTGGCCGGGTCCGGTCACCGGTTCCGGGCATGTCCCGGGTCCGGATGCGCGATCCTTGTGATCGTGCTGACCGGTCGAGCGGGCCCTGGCATGCGCCGGGGCCTTCTGCTTTTCGGGTCGGTTCCCTCCTGGGAGCCGCAGGGGTCGGCGACTGAGCAGAAACGACTCGAGGAGGCCCCATCAGCGTCGAACCACGCGTGAACGAGCAGATCCGGGCACGTGAGGTCCGACTGGTCGGCCCAGAGGGTGAGCAGGTGGGCATCGTCCCGCTGGAGCGCGCTCTTCAGCTGGCCGCGGACGTCGATCTGGACCTGGTCGAGGTTGCGCCGATGGCGCGCCCGCCGGTGTGCAAGCTCATGGACTTCGGCAAGTTCAAGTACGAGAGCGCACTCAAGGCGCGCGAAGCGCGGCGTAATCAGCAGCAGACCGTCATCAAGGAAATGAAGCTTCGGCCGAAGATCGACCCGCACGACTACGAGACCAAAAAGGGTCACGTGGTGCGGTTCCTCAAGGCGGGCGACAAGGTCAAGGTGACGATCATGTTCCGCGGTCGCGAGCAGAGCCGCCCGGAGCTGGGTTACCGGCTCCTGCGCCGGCTCGAATCCGAGATCACGGAACTGGGATACGTCGAGGCCGCTCCGAAGCAGGACGGCCGAAACATGATCATGGTTCTCGCCCCGCATCGGGCCGTCAAGGCCTCCGCGGTCGCCGCTACGGCGTCTCGCGGCGGACCTCGGGACCGGGCAGCGGACGAGTCCGCCACTCCGGAAGCCGATGAGACCGCGGCGGTCAGCGAGACCGCAGCAGCCGGTGACACCGGCCTCGCCGCCGACACCAGCGGCGAGTAACAGGGGAGAAGACGTTCCACATGCCGAAGATGAAGAGCCACACGGGGATGGGTAAGCGGGTCAAGGTGACCGGCAAGGGCAAGATCGTTGCCCAGCAGGCCGGCCTCCGCCACAACCTGGAGAAGAAGCCCTCCACCCAGACCCGCCGGCTGACCGGCACGGTCGTGCTGGCCAAGGCCGACGTCAAGCGCATCAAGAAGCTGCTCGGCCGCTGACGCGCGCCACCTTTACGTAATTAGGAGTTGAGATGGCACGCGTCAAGCGGGCTGTAAACGCCCAGAAGAAGCGTCGTACCCTGCTGGAGTCCGCGAGTGGTTACCGCGGTCAGCGCTCCCGCCTGTACCGCAAGGCCAAGGAGCAGGTGCTGCACTCGATGCAGTACGCCTACCGGGACCGTCGTGACCGCAAGGGCGACTTCCGGCAGCTGTGGATTCAGCGGATCAACGCGGGCGCCCGGGCCAACGGGATGACCTACAACCGTCTGATCCAGGGCCTGCGTCTGGCCGGCATCGAGGTCGACCGCAAGATCCTGGCCGACATGGCTGTCAACGACGCCGCCTCTTTCGCGGCGATCGTCGAGCTGGCCCGGGCCGCGGTCACGGCCGAGGGCACCGGCGGCGCGGCGGCTCAGGCCGCCTGATCCCCACGCACCAGAGCGAGGCGTCTCCCGTGTCGGCACCGCCGTCCGGGGGGCGCCTCAATCGTGCCGGAGGAGCGCACATCATGGCTTTCACCCCGCGTACCCCCAGGGTTGTCGCCGCCCGCCGCCTGCAACGCCGCCGGGACCGCGACGCCACCGGCCGTTTCCTGGCCGAGGGCCCGCAGGCGGTCCGCGAGGCCCTCGCGCGGCCGGAGGTGGTCACCGAACTGTTCGGTACGACCACCGCGCTCGACCGGTATCCGGAGTTGGCCGCCACGGCGGCCCGCGCCGACGTGCCGGTCTCCGAGGTGACCGACGACGCCCTCGCGGCGCTGACCGAGACCGTCGCCCCACAGGGGTTGGTGGCCGTCTGCCGGCACGTGGACGTCTCACTGGAGCAGGCCCTCGCGGGTGCGCCCCGGCTGGTGGCGGTGCTCGCCGAGATCCGCGACCCGGGCAACGCCGGCACGGTGCTGCGCACCGCCGACGCGGCCGGTGCGGGTGCGGTGATCTTCGCCGGAGACGCCGTCGACCCGTACAACGGCAAGTGTGTGCGGGCCTCGGCCGGCAGCCTCTTCCACGTCGACGTGGTGCGCGCCACCGACCCGGTCGCGGTGGTCGACGCGCTGCGCGCCGCCGGGCTGTCGATCTTCGCCACCACCGGGTACGGCGACAGCGACCTGGACGACCTGACCGACTACGGTCGGCTCGTCGGGCCCACCGCCTGGCTGTTCGGCTCGGAGGCGCACGGGCTGCCCGAGGAGTTGACAGCCGCCGCCGACACCACGGTGCGGGTGCCGCTGTACGGGCGCGCGGAGAGCCTCAACCTGGCTGCCGCCGCCGCGGTCTGCCTGTACGCTTCAGCGAGAGCACAGCGCTGAGGTGATTGCCTCCGGCGCCACTGACAGCAGGGGAGAGCGTCCGTCCATGAACGCGACACGGCGTTCGTTTAGCCAGCCCGCCGGTGTCGGCGGGCGGCGGGCCTGACCTGCTCCCTGCGCAACTCCTACCGGCGGGCTGCGGCACAGCCGCGCGTCCGTAGACTCGCCTAGCCGCCCCGGTGAGGGCTGGCGCCGCCGTGAGGGAGTGCCCGTACGCCATGAGCTACCGCAACGATCCGTACGACCCGAAGCAGGTCGCCCTGCTCGACCCCGCCGCACTGGCCGAGGCCGTCGCTGACGCCACGAAGGCGTTCGAGGCCGCGGCCGACCCGGACGCGCTGACCGCGCTGCGCTCGGTGCACCTGGGTGACCGGTCACCGGTCTCCCTCGCGCGCCGGGAGATCGGCGCGCTGCCGCCGGCCGCGAAGTCCGACGCCGGCAAGCGGGTCAACGAGGCCCGCCGGGCGATCGAGTCCGCGTACGCCGAGCGCGCCGAGGTGGTGGAGCGCGAGCAGGCCGAGCGAGTGCTGGTCGAGGAGCGGGTGGACGTCACCCTGCCCTACGACCGGCGTCCGCGCGGCGCCCGGCACCCGCTGAGCACCCTGATGGAGTCGATCAGCGACCTCTTCGTCGGGATGGGCTACGAGGTGGCCGAGGGGCCCGAGGTTGACCTGGAGTGGGTCAACTTCGACGCGTTGAACATCCCCGCCGACCACCCGGCGCGCGGGTTGATGGACACCTTCCACATCGCACCGGAGGGCTCCGGCCTGGTGCTGCGTACGCACACCTCGACGGTGCAGACCCGCACGATGCTCAGCCGCAAGCCGCCGATCTACGTGATCGTGCCGGGCCGCGTCTACCGCACCGACGAGATCGACGCCACCCACAGCCCGGTGTTCCACCAGGCCGAGGGCCTGGTGGTCGACAAGGGCATCACGATGGCCCACCTGCGGGGCACGCTGGACCACTTCGCCCGGGCGATGTTCGGCCCGGAGGCGAAGACCCGGTGGCGGCCGCACTACTTCCCGTTCACTGAGCCGTCGGCGGAGTTCGACGTGTGGTTCCCGGAGCACCGTGACGGCCCGCAGTGGGTCGAGTGGGGTGGCTGCGGCATGGTCAACCCCCGGGTGCTGCGCGCCTGCGGCGTCGACCCGGAGGTCTACTCCGGATTCGCCTTCGGCATGGGCATCGACCGGACCCTGATGGTCCGGCACGGGGTCAGCGACATCCGCCATCTCTTCGAGGGCGACGTGCGGTTCAGCCGCGCGCTCGGGACCGGGGCGTAGGCGATGCGGGTACGAGACACGGGAACGGTGGTCTGAAGTCATGCGAGTTTCTGTCAGTTGGCTGCGGGAGTACGTCGACCTCCCCGCCGACCTGCCCACCGGTGACCTGGAGCAGGCCCTGGTCGACCTCGGCATCGAGGTCGAGTCCGTGGTGGACCTGGCCGAGACCGTCACCGGCCAGTTGGTCGTCGGTGAGGTCCGCGAGATCGAGGAGCTCACCGGCTTCAAGAAGCCGATCCGGTTCTGCCGGGTCGACGTGGGTGCCGCCAACGGCACCGGCGAGCCGCAGGAGATCGTCTGCGGTGCCCGTAACTTCGCCCCGGGTGACCGGGTGGTGGTGATCCTGCCCGGCGGCGTGCTGCCCGGCGGGTTCGCCATCGGCGCCCGCAAGACGTACGGGCACAACTCGGCGGGCATGATCTGCTCCGCCAAGGAACTGGGCCTGGGCGACGACCACTCCGGCATCATCGTGCTGGGGTCGGACGTGACGGCCAAGCCGGGCGACGACGCGCGCCCGGTGGTCGGCCTCGACGACGTCGTCCTCGATCTGGAGATCACCCCTGACCGGGGGTACGCGCTGAGCCTGCGCGGCCTGGCCCGGGAGTTGTCGCACGCGTTCGACGTGCCGCTGCGCGACCCGGCCCTGGCGCCGGCCCCGGGTGGCACCGAGACACCGGCGTACCCGGTGGAGGTCCGCGACACGGTCGGCTGCGACCGGTTCACGGCCCGCCTGGTCCGCGGGGTCGACCCGACCGCGCCCACACCGTCCTGGATGCAGCAGCGGCTCGTCACCGCCGGCATCCGCAGCATCTCGCTGCCAGTCGACATCACCAACTACGTGATGTTGGAGCTGGGCCAGCCGATGCACGCCTTCGACGCCGACCGGATCGCCGGGCCGCTGGTGGTCCGTCGCGCCGACGCGGGGGAGAAGCTGACCACCCTCGACGGGGTCAATCGGGTGCTCACCGGCGACGACATGGTGATCTGCGACGACACTGGCCCGATCTCCCTCGCCGCGGTGATGGGCGGCGAGACCAGCGAGGTCGTCGCCGGCACGACCACAGTGCTCTTCGAGGCGGCGCACTGGGACCCGGCGATGGTCGGGCGCACCGCCCGCCGGCACAAGCTGTTCAGCGAGGCCGCGAAGCGCTGGGAGCGGGGCGTCGACCCGGCCGTGGCGCTGGTCGCGCTGGAGCGTGCCGTGCGGCTGCTCGCCGAACACGGCGGGGGCACGCCGAGTGCGGAGATCCTGGACATCGACCACGTCCGGCCGCGTACCCCGATCAGTCTTCCGGCGGACCTGCCGACCCGCCGGGTCGGCGTCGAGTACCCGCCGGCGCGGGTGGTCGCCCTGCTGGAGCGGGTCGGCTGCACTGTCGCGCAGGGCGCGGACCGGTTGTCCGAGGACCCGGGCGCGGTCGGCGTGGCCAGCGGCGTCGGGACGGTGCTGAGCGTGACGCCGCCGACCTGGCGGCCGGACCTGACCGACCCGGCCGACCTGGTCGAGGAGGTGGTCCGCCTCGACGGGTACGACCGGGTGCCGTCGGTGCTGCCGACCGCGCCTCCGGGGCGCGGTCTGACCCCGCGGCAGCGTCGCCGTCGGGCCGTCGCTGGGTCGCTGGCCGAGCGGGGGTACGTGGAGGTGCTCGCGCACCCGTTCGTGTCGCCGGAGCTGGCCGACCAGCTCGGCCTGCCGGCCGACGACCCGCGTCGGCCCGCGGTGCGGCTGGCCAACCCGCTGTCCGAGGAGGAGCCGCTGCTGCGCACCACGCTGCTCGGCCCGCTGCTCGGCATCCTCAAGCGCAACCTCGGCCGGGGGCACCGCGACCTCGCCCTCTACGAGATCGGTGCGGTCTTCCACCCGCGCCTCGGCGCCGGCAGCCCGCCGGCGATGGGCGTGGACCGGCGCCCCACCGACGAGGAGTTCGCAGCCGCCGACGCGGTGGTGCCGGCGCAGCCGGTGCACGTCGCGGTGGTGCTCTCCGGCGACCTGGACCCGGCCGGCTGGTGGGGTGCGGGTCGACCGGCCGGCTGGGCGGACGCGATCGAGGCGGCCCGTGACGTGCTGGCCGCCGCCGGGATCCCCGACGAGCGGGTCGAGGTGCGCGCCGCCGAGTACGCCCCGTGGCACCCGGGTCGCTGCGCCGAGCTGCGGGTCGACGGCTCGGTCGTCGGACACGCCGGCGAGCTGCACCCGGTGGTGGTCGCGGCGTTGGAGCTGCCCCGCCGCACCAGCGCGATGGAGCTGAACCTCGACACGCTGCCGCCGACCCCGGTGACGCCGGCGCCGACGGTCTCCGGCTTCCCGCCGGCACTGATCGACGTGGCCCTGGTGGTGGACGAGTCGGTGCCGGCGGAGCAGGTGCGCCGGGCGCTGGAGGCGGGCGCCGGTGAGCTGCTGGAGGACGTGCGGCTGTTCGACGTGTACTCCGGCGCGCAGCTCGGCGCCGGCCGCCGCTCGTTGGCGTACAAGCTCACCTTCCGGGCACCGGACCGGACGCTGACCGTCGAGGAGGCGGTCGCGGCGCGGGACGCGGCGGTCGCCGTCGCGGCGGAGCGACTCGGCGCCACCCTGCGCGGCGCCTGACGCGACCCACGACGGCCCCGGTACCCCGCAGCGGGTAGCGGGGCCGTCGTCGTTTCGCCGCCGGCTGCGCCGTGTCGGGCTTCCGACAGGCCGCGCCGGCCCTCGGCGGCGGCGAGGGCGTCCCTGGCACGTTGCGGTGGCTCGGCACCAGGCATCCGTCGGCGGTGGCATGCGTCGGCGTCGATACCGGGTGCCCTTCGGGTGATCGGCCGGGGGCTCGGCGTCGACGTTGCCGACCATGTCACGAGCCTTTCCGAGGTCGACACGAATCGGTAGCCTTGCCTGGCGAAGGGGTGAGCGCCGACGCCTGTCGCAGGCCTTCAGGTCAAGGAGCAGCGCATGATCGAGGCAATCGTCGCCGCGGCGCTCGTCAAGATCGCCGAGGGGTCCGGGACAGCACTCGTCGACCTGATCCGGCGGCGATTCGTCCGCAGTGACGAGCCGGCAGGGATGCTCGAATCCCTTGACCGGGTCGCGCAGGGCGACGCCTCGGCGGACGACATGGCGCAACTCCGTGCGCTCCTGGCCCGTTTCGCGGCCGAGGATCCGGAGTTTCTGCGGGAGCTCCGGCAGGGGTCCACGTCGATCGGCAGCACCAACGTGGTGGCCTCCAGCAACGTGGGCAAGCTGGTGCAGGCCCAGCGCGTCGGCGACATCACGATGTAGCCGGAAGGTGGCCGACATGGAGCCCGCCTCCGGAAGCTCGTCGCACAACGTGGCCGAAGGCCTGTTGGCGCACCAGGTCCTCCAGGTGGGCTCCTCCGGCCCGATCTACGTCGAACAGCCGCGAGCGGCGGCGCGCGTGCCCGAGCCACCGCACATGCTCCCGGGCGGCATCGGGAGGATCGTCGGCAGGCACCACCTGCTGCACGAGATGGACGAGGCGATGACGACGCCCGGCTCGCGCTGCTGCATGCTGTGGGGTCTGGCGGGCTCGGGCAAGACCACCCTCGCGGTCGCCTGGGCCAGCTCGCGCATCGCCGAGTATCCCGACGGGCAGTTCTTCGTCGACATGTGCGCGTACTCCGGCACACCGCGCATCGAGACCCGGGACGCCCTGCGCAGCTTCCTCGCCACGCTGGGGATCAACCGGTCCGACCTTCCTGACAACGAGGCGGAGTGGGGCGGCGTCTTCCGCGCCGTCACCGCTGGCCGGCGTTGCCTCGTCATCGTGGACAACGTGGGTTCCTACGAGCAGGTTCGGGACCTGGTGCCGGGCTTCGGGTCGGTGCTGGTGGTCACCAGCCGCCGGGCGATCCCGGAGATGAGCGTTCGGCACGACGCCCGGGTCATCAAACTTCCGTTGCTCACCCTCGACGAGGGGGTGGAGCTCATCGCCGAACGTGTCGGGTTCGCCCGCGTCGAACGGGAGCAGGCCGCCGCCCGGCGCATCGTGCAGCTTCTGGAGGGGCACCCGTTGGCGCTGGCCATCGTCTCGGCGAAGCTCGCCATCCAGACCACCTGGACGATCGACGACGCCGCGAGGGGAATCGAGGAGGAGCAGAGCCCACTTCGCTTCCTCGACGACGCCGGCCTGGGCATCGAGGTCGGTCGCGTCATCTCCTGGTCACTCGACGACCTCGACGCGGCGACGACGAAGGTCCTCTACGTCGCGTCCATGCTGCCCAGCAACGAATGCTCGGTGGCGGTGCTGTGCCTCGTCCTCGACCAGCCCAGGCGGGTGTGTGACCGCAGTCTTCAAGCCCTGTGCCTGGCATCCCTCATCGACGAGATCAGCCCTGGCCGTTACCGCTTCCACGACCTGATGAAGGCCTATCTCGCGGAGACGCTCGGGCAGGTGCTGGACCCCGCCGAGCAGGTTCTGACCGCGCGCCGCATCCGCACCGTCCACCTGGCGTTGAGCTACGCCGCCGATCGCGCCATCGACCCACACCGGGACTCCCTGCCCGTGGACCAGGAGCTGCTGGCGGTCGTCGGGTCGACCAGCTTCACAGTGGCGCAGGCCCTCTCCTGGTTCGAGTCGATCACCGCGTCCCTGACCTACCTCATCGAGCAGGCCCGGGCCGACGACGACTTCGCCTTCATCACCCGGTTCGCGCGGGCGCTCAACACGTTCCTCTACTGGCGTCAGGACGTCACGAGAACGTTGTCCGTCCAGCGGGAGGCTGTTGCCGCGGCGGCCGCCGGTGACCCGGCGATGGAGGCGCTGTCCCGACGCGCCCTCGGGCGTGCCTACGCCGACATTGGCCAGCTTGAGCCGGCGAAGGAGCAGTTGCGCGCCTCCATGGCTCTGGACGCGACGTCCGGCGACGATTCGGGTCGGGCGTCGTCGCATCACGCCATGGCCGAGCTCTGCCTCCGGTCGGGTGACCACCGGGACGCGCTGCGCTGGGGGCTGCGGGCGGCCCGGGAATCCAGAAACGGCAACAATGTCGTCCGCGAGGCCCGGGGGCTGTACGACGCGGCCCGGGCCCTGAACGAACTGGGCCACCATTCCTGGGCCCGAGGGCTCGGCCTGCGCAGCCTCGCCATGTGCGAGGAGCGCGGCAATGACTACGGCCGGGCGCTGGCCCTTCGTCTGCTCGGCGCGACCGGCCTCCGGTCGGGCGAGGTCGAGGAGGGCTGCACCTGGTTGGAGCGGGCCTGGCGGGTCGAGGAGTCCCTCGGCAACTTCCGTTCCGTCCGGACGATCCTGGGCCAGCTTGAGCAGGCGTACGGTCAGGGCGGAAACGCCAGCGCCGTGGAAGAGGTCCGACGGGCGCTGGCCCGCCTGGAGCACTATCCGGATCTCACCCAGTCGACGTTGGTGGTCGGGAGTCCGGCGATATGAGCCCTCGGTACGCGCCGCTCGTCCCGGCTGACGAGCTGGCCAGCCCTGCGTCGTATCGGCAACTGCGGCGGGAGCGGGAAGCCACGAGGTTCCGGCGCGAAGTCGAAGCGATCGTCGACAGTGCGTGCCGAGCGGAGGTGGGTGGTCCGCTTCTCCGGAGCACCTTCACGTCGCTGAGCGGGAACCTCGCGGCCGAGGGTGCGCTCAGCTTCGCCGGGCTCGTCCCACCCGAGCGTTTCGACAGCGCGCGGCGGGCGTACGACTCGGCGATCGACACCAGGGGCAGCCGTGGCTCGCTGCACAACTACCTGAACGTCGCGGACGCGGGCTCCCT
Organism: Micromonospora noduli; assembly: GCF_003264475.1. Classification (NCBI taxonomy): domain Bacteria; kingdom Bacillati; phylum Actinomycetota; class Actinomycetes; order Micromonosporales; family Micromonosporaceae; genus Micromonospora; species Micromonospora noduli. Next base: position 104,996 of record NZ_PYAC01000011.1, read on the forward strand.
GGTGGAGCACCCCGAATTCCGGGAGGCGTTCGCTCATCCGCTGCTGGTCGCGCTCGTCGCGCACGCCCTCGGCGGGCCTGTGAAGATCATCGACTTGCGGGCGAAGGACACGCAACCACTCGACGTCGTGGCGCGGGACAACACCCTGCACGTCGACAACAGCCCCTTCATGGACGAGTTCAAGGTGATCGTCACCTGGACGATGGGCACCGGTCGAGGGCCCTCGGGGCAGGGGCTCACCTACCTGCCCCGCACGAATCGGCTCCTGCGGCAGTGCTTCGTGAACGACGACGGCACCGCGTGGAGCGACGAGGACAGCTGCATCTTTCCCTCGCAGGCCCGGGTGGACGAGGCGCTCGCCGCCCAGGCCCGCTTCTTCGACGACGGCCTCCCGCGAGTCGTCCACCTTCAGGACATCGCGGCGCCGTGTCACACGATCTTCGCCGCGAGTCGGCTGGTCCATCACCGGTACCGTACGTCCGCCGGCGGGCCACGCAGCGCGATCATGGCGGCGTTCCACCGGACCGACGAGGGCACCGGCTTCCTCGGCGCCAGCGACCTCCCGGGGTCGGCTCTCGACCGGTTCCTGTTGGCGACCGGGGACGGGCGCCCCTTCCTGGAGCTTCTCGCCGACGAGATGCCCCGAATCGTCACGGCGCTCGCGGCCGCCGCGTCCCGGCCCGGCTTCGTCGTCGACCCCGACCGGCATCTCCTTCGCGACGAGGGCTTTCGCTCCTGGTACGAGCGGCAGAGCGCGGGCGTCTCCCTCGACCGACTGCGCCGCGCCACGCTGGCCACGGCTGTCGACGACGACACGCCCATCGTGCAGCGACTCGTTCTGCGCATGCAGTACGACCTGCAGGGCGCCCTCAACATGCCGCTCTACACCGACCTGCGGGAGGAGGTGCGGAAGCGGGCGCGCATCGTGATCCGGGAGATGACGCCGGAGCACATCCGGGACATCGTCACGCGGCACGACCTCGGTGCGGTCCTGCGCGCGGAGTCCGCGCCACCGCGCCGGCCGGTCGGCGAACTCGCCGAGGAGCTGCACGGCGCGCTGGTCGCCCTGCAGCGGCTCCTGTCGACGGCTGTCGCGTCCCGGCCCGCCGGCCCGATCTGGGGTTCGACCGACGGGAGCGCGGCCGCGCTGTCCCTGCGGCGCTTCATCGTCGATCTGTGCGTCGCGGCCGCTGACATCGCCGACGACGCGTCTCTGGCCACCGGGTGTGTGTTCGGTGCCCTCGGCTCCGTGCTGGCCGACGACCTTTTCGACCTGGGCGCTGCGGGCCGCGAGATCACGGGCGAGTTGTTCGGGATGTACATCCGGCTGGCGGCGCCCTCGCTGGGCGAACAGTGCCCGGCACACCCGGAGAAGGAGAAGCTGGACACCTACCTCGAATCCGTGAACGAGGAGAGGCAGACCGCCAAGCTGGCGTCCGAGGTCTGGTTTCAGGCCGCTTCCGCCGAGGTGACCGCGCGCAATGACGACTTCGTGCGCGCGCTGCTGCGGCGTGTGCTGCCGCCGGGGCGGCCCTCGCCGGAGTCCGGTGATCTCGGCGTGCTGCTGGCGGATCCCGCCGCTCTCAGCGCGTACTACTGGAGGCGGGTCGTGACCGGGAAGCCGGTGGCGGTGCGCTTCGGCGCGGCCGACCTCGACACCCTCGACGGCTACTTCGGGCTGACGGCCGGCCGGAGCCTGCCGGCCGCGGTCGCTCGGCTACGCGAGGAGACCACCGCGGGCTCGCCGGCCGAGCACCTGCTCCGCAGTATCGAGCGGCTCGCGTCACTACGGGGCCGGTCCCACGCCGAGGCGTGCCGGGATGTCATGAGCCGCTTGTCGACGCACTGGCCGGACCTCGTCCAGAGGTGTCGGGGCGGTCCGGACGCTCCGCCGCCGGCGGCCGACCGCATCTTCTCGACGCTCGACGACGCGATCGGTGCCGCAGGCGAGGAGGGCCGGCGCTCGCGCCGGTCGTCGGCGGGCGTCCCCGCGCCGCGCGCCGGGTCTGCCGAGGTGTTGTTGACGACCGCCGAGGCGCGGGAGTTGGCCCGCGTGTACATGCTCGCCCGGCTCTGCTTCAGCGCTGAGGAGTTCCGGATCGGGCAACTGCTGGCCGGTGATCCGCGTGTCCGGTACGCCGTCCTCGCCACCCATCTGTACCTGGTCTCCGAGGTGTCGCGGTCGGCGTCGGAACTGGTCGGGGAGTGGGGCACGGCGGAGATCCTGCTGCCCTTCACCGAGGCCTTCGTCAACGTCGCGGGCTACTCGTCGTCCGTCATCGATCTCACGCCGAATCCGAAACTGATCACGGTCATCAGCAACAACCTGTTGCCGGCCGTGGCCGGCGAGTTGCTCAGGCGGGATGTCGCCGTCGACGAGTTGGATGCGGACATCCTGGCCGCGGGTGTCCAGGCCGCCGTGCAACGTGGCGTCTTCGACGTCACCATCGGCCTGTTCAACCAGACCGACCGGCGGGACGTGGTGTTCCTGTCCGGCCTCAGCCGGCGGGTCTGTCCGGCGGTCCGGCCGTTCGGCGCGTTCTGTCAGCGTTGGCTGCCGTACTTCTTCGACCGTCACCCCAGCGCTCCAACCGGTCGTACTTTCATGCAGTGCTTCACATAAAATTGCAGTCACCACGTCCTGCTGCTAGCCTTCGCTGCATAGTCATGCGGAGGTGAGTATGGGGATCCGAGTCGCGGTAGCCGGGGCGAGCGGGTACGCCGGGGGTGAACTGCTGCGCCTGATCGCCGGGCACCCGGAGTTCGACCTGGTCGCCGCCACCGCACACAGCCAGGCCGGGCACCGCGTCGACGTGGTGCACCCGCAGCTCACCGGGCTCGACCTGGTGCTCGGCGAGACGGATCCGACGATCCTGGCCGATGCGGACCTGGTCTTCCTGGCCCTGCCGCACGGGCAGTCGGCGGCTCTCGCAGCCCAGCTTCCGGCCGAGGTGCGGATCGTCGACCTGGGTGCCGACCACCGGCTCGCCGACCCGTACGCCTGGGCGCAGTACTACGGTGGCACGCACGCCGGGCAGTGGACCTACGGCCTGCCCGAGTTGCCCGGCCAGCGGGAGCTGATCGCCGACTCCACCCGGGTGGCGAACACCGGCTGCTACGCCGCCGCGATCACGCTGGCGCTCGCGCCGCTGATCGCCGACGGCGCGGCCAACCCCGCCGACGTGGTGGTGGTCGCCGCCTCCGGCACCTCCGGCGCAGGCCGGGCGGCCAAGCCGCACCTGTTGGCCAGCGAGGTGATGGGCGACCTGTCGCCGTACCGGGTGGGCACCCACCAGCACGTCCCGGAGATCAAGCAGGCCACCGGCGCGACCGGCCTGTCGTTCACCCCGGTCCTGGCGCCGATGCCGCGCGGCATCCTGGCCACCGTCACCGCGGTGCCGGCGCGCGGCGTCGACCCGCAGGAGGTGCTGGCGCGGTCGTACGCCGACGCGCCGTTCGTGCACGTGCTGCCGGAGGGCCGCTGGCCGCACACCGCCGCCACCCTGGGCTCCAACTCGTGCCACCTACAGGCCACCGTCGACGTCGACTCGGGTCGTCTGATCGTGCTCAGCGCGTTGGACAACCTGGGCAAGGGCGCGGCCGGTCAGGCCGTACAGAACGCCAACCTGATGCTCGGCCTGCCGGAGACGACGGGCCTGTCGGTGTGGGGAGTCACCCCTTGAGCGTCACGAGCCCTCGGGGGTTCCGGGCGGCCGGTGTGGCCGCCGGCCTCAAGAGCAGCGGCGGCGTGGACGTCGCCCTGGTGGTCAACGACGGCCCGGACGCCGGAGTGGCCGGTGTCTTCACCACCAACCGGGTCAGGGCCGCGCCGGTGCTCTGGACCCAGCAGGTCGTGCAGGGCGGTGTGGTCCGCGCCGTGGTGCTCAACTCCGGTGGCGCCAACGCCTGCACCGGTCCGGCCGGCTTCCAGGACACGCACGCCACCGCCGAGCACACCGCCGCCGCGCTGACCTCGGTCAGCCCTCGGTTGATCCTCGGTGCCGGTGAGGTCGCGGTCTGCTCGACCGGCCTGATCGGTGAGCGGCTGCCGATGCCGAAGCTGCTGCCGGGCGTCCGCTCGGCGATCCGTGGGCTGTCCCGCGACGGCGGCCCGGCCGCCGCCGAGGCGATCATGACCACCGACACCCGGCCGAAGACCACTGTGGCCCGGGGGAGTGGCTGGACGGTCGGCGGCATGGCCAAGGGCGCCGGGATGCTCGCGCCCGGGATGGCCACCATGCTCTGCGTGTTGACCACCGACGCGGTGGCCGGGCCGGCGACGCTGGACGAGGCGTTGCGGGCGGCCACCCGGGTCAGCTTCGACCGGGTCGACTCCGACGGCTGCATGTCCACCAACGACACGGTGCTGCTGCTGGCCAGCGGCGCGAGCGGCATCGAGCCGACGCCGGCCGAGCTGGCCGCCGCCGTCACCGCGGCCTGTCACGACCTGGCCCAGCAGTTGGTGGCCGACGCCGAGGGCGCCACCAAGCAGATCGCCATCGACGTGGTCGGCGCGGCGGACGAGGACCAGGCGGTCGAGGTGGGCCGTGCGGTGGCCCGCAACAACCTGGTCAAGACGGCGTTGTTCGGCAACGACCCCAACTGGGGCCGGATCCTCGCCGCCGTCGGCACCACCACCGCCGCGTTCGAGCCGGACGAGGTGGACGTGGCGGTCAACGGGGTGTGGGTGTGCCGGGGCGGCGCCGCCGCCGAGGACCGCTCGAAGGTCGACCTGACCGGGCGGGACGTGACCATCCGGATCGACCTGCACGCGGGTACGTCGGCCGCCACGATCTGGACCAACGACCTCTCCCACGCGTACGTGCACGAGAACTCGGCCTATTCGACATGAATCTCAGCAGCGATTTGGCTCGCGCCCAGGTCAAGGCGGAGACCCTGATCGAGGCGCTGCCCTGGTTGGCGCGCTTCACCGGCTCGACGGTCGTGGTCAAGTACGGCGGCAACGCGATGACCGATCCGGAGTTGCAGCGGGCGTTCGCGGCCGACATGGTCTTCCTGCGCTACGCCGGCCTGAAGCCCGTGGTGGTGCACGGCGGTGGTCCGCAGATCTCCGCCATGCTGGGTCGCCTCGGCATCGCCAGCGAGTTCCGGGGTGGTCTGCGGGTGACCACCGCCGAGGCGATGGACGTGGTCCGGATGGTGCTGGTCGGCCAGGTGGGCCGGGAGCTGGTGGGTCTGATCAACTCGCACGGACCGTACGCCGTCGGCCTCTCCGGCGAGGACGCCCGGCTGTTCACCGCGGTGCGGCGTCCGGCGTACGTGGACGGGGTGCCGGTCGACGTGGGCCAGGTCGGGGACGTCGAGTCGGTCGACGTGTCCGCGGTGACCGACCTGATCGAGGCCGGTCGGATTCCGGTGATCTCCACGGTGGCGCCGGACGTGGAGGGTGTGCTGCACAACCTCAACGCGGACACCGCCGCCGCGGCGCTGGCCATCGCGTTGCGGGCCCGCAAGCTGGTCGTGCTCACCGACGTGGCCGGCCTGTACGCGGACTGGCCGGACACCACCAGCCTGGTCTCCGAGATCGCCGCGGACGACCTGGCCAAGCTGCTGCCCAGCCTGGAGTCGGGGATGGTGCCGAAGATGGAGGCCTGCCTGCGGGCGGTGCGTGGGGGAGTGCCCGCCGCGCACGTCGTCGACGGCCGGGTGGCGCACTCCACGTTGCTCGAGGTGTTCACCTCGGAAGGGTTCGGAACGATGGTGGTGCCGGGAGACGGGACGGACGCGACATGAGCACGTTGGCGCAGCGGTGGAAGCAGTCCATGATGGACAACTACGGCACGCCGCCGATGGCGTTGGTCTCAGGGGACGGTGCCGTCGTGGTCGACGACGCCGGCCGGGAGTACCTGGACCTGGTGGGTGGCATCGCGGTCAACGCCCTCGGTCACGCCCACCCGGCGGTGGTGGCGGCGGTGTCGAAGCAGGTCGCGACCCTTGGGCACGTCTCCAACCTGTACGTGGCCGAGCCGCCGGTCGCCCTCGCCGAGCTGCTGTTGGCGCTCGCCGGCCGACCGGGCCGGGTGTTCTTCGCCAACTCGGGCGCGGAGGCCAACGAGGCGGCGTTCAAGCTCTCCCGCCGCACCGGCCGCACCCACGTGGTGGCCACCAGGGGCGGCTTCCACGGCCGCACCATGGGCGCCCTCGCGCTGACCGGCCAACCGGCCAAGGCCGACCCGTTCCGGCCGCTGCCCGGCGAGGTGACCCACGTCGACTACGGCGATGTCGCCGCCCTCGAAGCGGCCGTCTCCGAGGCCACCGCCATGGTGATCCTGGAACCCGTCCAGGGTGAGAACGGTGTGCTGGTCCCGCCGGCCGGCTACCTCGCCGCGGCCCGGCGGATCACCGCCCGGCACGGCGCGCTGCTGGTCCTCGACGAGGTGCAGACCGGCATCGGGCGTACCGGGCACTGGTTCGCGCACCAGGCCGAGGGTGTGGAGCCGGACGTGGTCACCCTGGCCAAGGGGCTGGGTGGCGGGCTGCCCATCGGTGCGACGCTGGCCTTCGGCCCCGCCGCGGACCTGCTCACCCCCGGCTCGCATGGCACCACGTTCGGCGGCAACCCGGTCAGTTGCGCGGCGGCGCTCGCCGTGGTGGCGACCATCGCCAACGAGGGCCTGCTCGACAACGTCAAGCGGGTCGGTGAGCGGCTGCGTCGCGGCATCGAGGCGCTGGGCCACCCGCTGATCGCCGAGGTACGCGGCGCCGGTCTGCTGCTCGGCGTGGCGCTCACCGCGCCGGTCGCTTCGGTGCTGGCCGAGGCCCTGCGGGAAGCCGGCGTCCTGGTCAACCCGGTGCAGCCGGGTGTGATCCGGCTGGCCCCACCGCTGATCCTCACCGCCGCCCAGGCGGACACCTTCCTCGCGGCGCTGCCCGCCGCACTGGACGCGACCGCCCCGGCCGCCGCCGGCGCGCCGATCGCACCAGCCACACTGACCACCACGACGGGGACGACTCGATGACCCGGCACTTCCTGCGCGACGACGACCTCTCGCCAGCCGAACAGTCCACGGTCCTCGACCTGGCGGCGCGGATGAAGGCGGACCGGTTCGGCCACCGGCCGCTCGTCGGCCCCCGCTCGGTGGCGGTGCTCTTCGACAAGCAGAGCCTGCGGACCAGGATCTCGTTCGACGCCGGCATCGCCGAGCTGGGCGGGCACCCCCTGGTGGTGGACACCCAGGTCACCCACTTCGGTCGCGGTGAGTCGCTCGCCGACGCGGGGCGGGTACTGTCCCGCTACGTCGCGGCGATCGTGCTGCGGACCCACGGTGACGAGCGGATCGCCGAGGTGGCGGCGGGCGCCACCGTGCCGGTGGTCAACGCGCTCACCGACGGTTTTCACCCGTGCCAGCTGCTGGCCGACCTGCTCACCATCCGGGAGCGGTGCGGTGGCACGGCCGGCCGCACGCTGGCGTACGTCGGGGACGGCGCGAACAACATGGCGCAGTCGTACCTGCTGGCCGGGGCGACCGCCGGGATGCACGTGCGGATCGCCGGCCCGGCCGGCTTCGCGCCGGACGCGGCAGTGGTGGAACGGGCCGCCCAGATCGCCGCGGAGACCGGCGGGTCGGTGCGGGTGCTGACCGACCCGGCCCAGGCGGTACGCGACGCCGACGTGCTGGCCACCGACACCTGGACGTCGATGGGGCAGGAGTCCGACGGGTTGGACCGGATCACCCCGTTCCTGCCGTACCAGGTCAACAAGGAGTTGCTCGGTCAGGCCGCACCGGACGCGATCGTGCTGCACTGCCTGCCCGCACACCGCGGCGAGGAGATCACCGACGAGGTGCTCGACGGCCCGCAGAGCGCGGTCTTCGACCAGGCGGAGAACCGGCTGCACGCGCAGAAGGCGCTGCTGACGTTCCTGCTGGGAACCGCGACGGAAGACGCCGCGACCGGCGACACCGCCACCGGGGGCCCGCGATGACCGCCCCACTGACTCGTGCGGCCCGGCACGCCCGGATCGTGGAGCTGATCCGCGACCGGACGATCCGGTCGCAGACCGAGCTGGCCGACCTGCTCGCCGCCGACGGCGTGGGCGTCACCCAGGCCACCCTCTCGCGGGACCTGGAGGAGTTGGGCGCGGTCAAGGTGCGCGGCGGCGACGGTCCGGCCGTCTACCTGATCCCCGAGGACGGGCAGCGACCGTTGCGCGACGCCGAGGCCGCACCGGCCCGGCTGGTACGGCTGCTGCGCGAACTGCTCAACGGGGTCGACTCCAGCGGCAACATCGCCGTGCTGCGGACACCGCCGGGCGCGGCCCAGTACCTGGCCAGCGCGTTGGACCGGGCGGGCCTGCCCGAGATCGTCGGCACCATCGCCGGCGACGACACCATCCTCGTCGTCGCCCGGGAGGCCGTCGGCGGGGCCGCACTCGGAGACAAGCTCGCCGGCTGGGCCCGCCGGGAAGACACCGATGAAGGGAACGCCACGTCATGACCGAGCGGGTCGTGCTCGCGTACTCCGGCGGGTTGGACACCTCCGTCGCCATTCCGTACCTGTCCGAGCAGACCGGCGCCGAGGTGATCGCGGTCGCGGTCGACGTCGGGCAGGGCGGTGAGGATCTCGACGCCATCCGGCAGCGTGCTCTGGACTGCGGCGCCGCCGAGTCCGAGGTGGTGGATGCGCGCGACGAGTTCGCGGCCGACTACTGCCTGCCGGCGATCCGGGCCAACGCGCTCTACATGGACCGCTACCCCCTGGTGTCGGCGCTGTCCCGGCCGCTGATCGTCAGGCACCTGGTGGCGGCGGCGCGCAAGCACGGCGGCACCATCGTGTCGCACGGCTGCACCGGCAAGGGCAACGACCAGGTCCGGTTCGAGGTGGGCCTGAACGCGCTGGCCCCCGACCTGAAGATCATCGCGCCGGCCCGGGACTTCGCCTGGACCCGGGACAAGGCGATCGCCTTCGCCGAGGAGAAGGGGCTGCCGATCGACGTGTCGGCCAAGTCGCCGTACTCGATCGACCAGAACCTGTGGGGTCGCGCGGTGGAGACCGGCTTCCTGGAGGACATCTGGAACGCCCCCGTCGAGGGCCTCTACTCGTACACCTCCGACCCGACCCTGGAGCGCGACCCCGACGAGGTCGTGATCACCTTCGACGGCGGCGTGCCGGTGGCGATCGACGGTGAGACGGTCACCCCGTACCAGGCGATCCTGGAGCTCAACCGCCGCGCCGGCGCCCAGGGCGTGGGCCGGCTCGACATGGTCGAGGACCGCCTGGTCGGCATCAAGAGCCGAGAGGTGTACGAGGCGCCCGGCGCGATCGCGCTGATCACCGCCCACCAGGAGTTGGAGGCGGTGACCGTCGAGCGGGACCTGGCCCGGTTCAAGAAGGGCGTCGACCAGCGCTGGGGCGAGCTCGTCTACGACGGGCTGTGGTTCTCGCCGTTGAAGGACTCGCTGGACGCGTTCATCGACGACGCGCAGCGGCACGTGAGCGGCGAGGTACGGATGATCCTGCACGGCGGCCGGGCCACGGTGACCGGCCGGCGCTCCGAGGCGAGCCTCTACGACTTCGGGATGGCCACCTACGACACCGGCGACACCTTCGATCAGTCCCTGGCCAAGGGCTTCGTGCAGCTGTGGGGGCTGCCGAGCCGGATGGCCGCCGCTCGGGACGCCCGATTGGGCGGCGGCGGACAGTGACCCGTGCGAGCGCGCCGAGTGCGCGAGCACGGCGAGTGAACCCCGCAGTCGCGAGCGAAAGGCAACCAGCGCAATGATGGGCGACGTGGACGACAAGAGCCTGACCGAGAACAGCGCCGCCACCAACCGGACGAGCCTCTGGGGTGGCCGGTTCGCCGGCGGCCCCGCCGAGGCGCTCGCCCGACTGTCGGTGAGCGTGCAGTTCGACTGGCGCCTGGCCCCGTACGACATCGCCGGTTCCCGGGCGCACGCCCGGGTTCTCGCCGGCGCCGGCCTGCTCGATCCGGAGGAACTGGGCCGGATGCTGGCCGCGCTGGACGACCTGGAGGCGGCCTGCGCCTCCGGAACGTTCCGCCCCACCATCGACGACGAGGACGTGCACACCGCGCTGGAGCGCGGTCTGCTGGAGCGTCTCGGCAGCCTCGGTGGCAAACTGCGCGCCGGCCGGTCCCGCAACGACCAGGTCGCCACCGACCTGCGGCTCTACCTGCGCGACCACGCCCGGGGCGTGGCCAGCCGTCTGGTCGAGTTGGCGGAGGCGCTGGTCGAGCAGGCCGAGCGGCACATCGACACCGCCGCGCCGGGGATGACCCACCTCCAGCACGCCCAGCCGGTCACCTTCGGGCACTGGCTGCTCGCCCACGTGCAGCCACTGCTGCGCGACCTCGAGCGGCTGCGCGACTGGGACCACCGGGCGGCGATCAGCCCGCTCGGCGCGGGCGCCCTGGCCGGTTCCGGGCTCCCCCTGGACCCGGTGGCGGTGGCCAAGGAGCTGGGCTTCCGTACGTCGTTCGCCAACTCGATGGACGCCGTCGCCGACCGGGACTTCGTGGCCGAGTTCCTCTTCACCACCGCTCTGATCGGGGTGCACCTGTCCCGGCTCGGCGAGGAGGTGGTGCTCTGGACCTCGCACGAGTTCGGCTGGGTGGAGCTGGACGACTCCTTCGCCACCGGCTCGTCGATCATGCCGCAGAAGAAGAACGCGGACATCGCCGAGCTGGCCCGGGGCAAGTCGGGGCGTCTGGTCGGCGGCCTGGTGACCGTGCTCACCATGCTCAAGGGTCTGCCGATGACCTACGACCGGGACATGCAGGAGGACAAGGAGCCGGCCTTCGACGCGGTCGACACCCTGGAGCTGCTGCTTCCGGCCCTGGCGGGAATGATCTCCACGATGACGGTCCGGGTGGACCGTCTCGTCGCCGCCGCCCCGGTCGGCTTCTCCCTCGCCACCGAGGTCGCCGACTGGCTGGTCCGACGCAACGTGCCGTTCCGCGACGCGCACGAGATCACCGGCCAGTTGGTGGCGCTCTGCGCGGCTCGGGAGTGCGAGCTGAACGACGTCTCCGACGAGGACCTCGCCGCGATCAGCGGGCACCTCGACCCGTCGGTGCGCGACGTGCTCTCGGTCCGTTCGGCTCTCGCCGCCCGGACCACCCCCGGTTCCACCGGCCCCGGCCCGGTCGCCGACCAGCTCGCCGACGCGGCGGACCGGCTGGCCAGCTGGCGGGAGTGGGCCTCCGAGCGGGTCGTTCCGCGCTGAGCTGTGCCGTGGCGTCGGCGCCGGCCGCCGGCGCCGCGGCGGTTCAGGCCGTGGGGCGCTCCCGCTTGGGGAGCTTGGCCACCACCATGTCGTACGACGAGTCGACCGCCTCGGTCAGCTCCTCGTCGTCGATCCCGCCGTCCAGGCGCAGCGTGTTCCACCCGGACCGGCCGATGTAGGGCATCACGCTGGCGTCGCCGGGGTGTCGGTGCAGCCACTCGTCGGCCACCTCCCGGGTCGGCCCGCACTTGATGCCGACCGTCGGCTTGCCGCTGTCGCTGCCGAGGAACGCGAAGATCCGGCCGCCCACCTTCACCACCTCGTCGCCCTCCCACGGTTGGTCCAGCCATGCTCCCGGCTTGGCCAGGCAGTACGCCAGCATCTCCGCGCGCTCCATGGGTGCCTCCTCGTCGTGCGCACAGTGTGCCCGCCCCGCGGCCGTCGCAGGCGCGGCGTGCCGATCCGGGCGTCGGCCTGCTCTCCCGGCCGGCCCACCCCGCTCGGCAAGATCGCGCTCGGGGATCTCGTGGTCTCCGCCGAGGTCGAGGCCACTACTTCCATGTTCGGGAACGATCTTGCCCGTGCCAGCGCGGTCGTCAGGTGCTCTGCTCGGCCGAGCGGGCGGCGACCCGCTCGTAGCGTTGCCGGGCCGCCTGTGCGCTGCCCAGCCCCAGCCCGTACGCGATCGCCTGCCAGGTCAGCCCCCGGTCGCGGGCCAGCGTCAGCAGGCCGGCTTCCAGGGCGTCCAGCTCGGCGCGGACGTGGGGCAGCAGGGTCAGCGCGGCGGTGAGGTCGGCTGCGTCGATCGGCTCCTCCGCGGGTTCGCGCTCGGCCCCGCCGGCGGCGAGCGCGGTGACCAGGGCGACGGCCTCCCACGGGTCGAGCACGTACGGGTGGGCCCACCGGCCCCGCCGCGTGTCGGTGCCGGCGTGCCGCTCGCTGATCCGCTGTAACGCCTCGTGGGTGCGGTGGGCGCGGGCCCGGCCAGGGTTCGGCGCGGTGAAGATGTCCTCGGTCGTCATACCCCGAGCACACCGCATGAACGCCTGATTGTCAACGAAATGTTGAAGCCTGGTGGCACGGGCATGCCGTGCCGCCAGGCGACGCCTCAGAGCGCCAGGTTGAACTTGCGCTCGTCGTGCATAGGTGTGCAGTACGGGTCACAGGGGTGCGCGTTCAGCACGCCGAACGCGACGCCCGCTGCGAACGGACGCTCGACCGGGACCACCGCGATCCGCACCTGCTGGGTGCCCTCCGCGCAGGTGACCCTCCGAACCGTCGTGCCCGCGCGCATCGTCTGGCCGACCGCCTGCGCGACCTTGACCTCGAGGTCGAAGTCGATGGCCTTCGAGCAGGTCACGGTGACCGGCACGATCGCCGCCGCGCCGTTCGCCTCGATCTTGCCCGTGGCGCCGACCACGAACGCGGTCACTGACGCGTTGTCGGCCTGCGCCGCGGCCCGCAGCGGGACGCTCGCGCTGGCCGACGGTGTGAAGGCCACTGTCGCGGCTGCCGCGACGAGCCCGGTGGCGATCAGTGGTCGCCGGATGCTCCGTACGGTCATGGTGATTCCCTCCCGTGATGTCGTCGCTCCCTGCGACGACATCGGGAACACTCCCGAGCCGACGGTCCGGTTTCACTGTTCGGCCGGCTGTCTGATGTGCGACGTGAGTCTTGTTCGGGCCGGCGCTGAATGGTCGGCGCGCCGGGCCGGTGGCGGGATGGGTACCGTCGGGACATGGCCCTGTCGTCCGGTGACCGCAGCACCGACACCGACCTGGCGGCGCTGGCGGACCTGCTCGCCGGTCCACTGCTGCCGGCGGCGCGCGGGCTGCTCGGCTGCCGACTGCACGCCGGCGGGGTCACCGTCCGGATCACCGAGGTCGAGGCGTACGCGGGAAGTGGCGGCGATCCCGCCTCGCACGCCCATCGGGGCCGCACCCCGCGCAACGCCGTGATGTTCGGCCCCGCTGGGTACGCCTACGTCTACTTCACCTACGGGATGCACTGGTGCATGAACGTGGTCACCGGGGTCGAGGGGGCGGCCTCCGCCGTGCTGCTGCGCGCCGGCGAGGTGGTCGACGGGCTGGCCACGGCACGGGAGCGCCGGCCGGCCATCCGGCGGGACCTGGACCTGGCCCGCGGGCCTGCCCGGCTCTGCTCCGCGCTCGGCATCGACCGCGAGGCGTACGGGGCGTACCTGCTCGGCGACGGCTCGGTCCGCCTGCGGCCCCCGGCCCGGCCGGTGCCGCCGGAGACGGTGGTGGCGGGTCCCCGGGTCGGGGTGACCGGCGCCCACGACCTGCCCTGGCGGTTCTGGCTGGACGGCGATCCCACGGTCAGCGCCTACCGCCGGCACGTGCCGCGCGTCCGGCGCTGAGCGCCCCTTGCGGCGTGTGGGCGCCGGAGTCTGTCGGGGGGTGTGGCCATAATCACCGGACCTGCTCACCGACGGTTCGGAGGACGTCATGGCGACACTGCTCGCGATCGGCACAGCCAAGGGATTGTTTCTGGCCACCAGCACCGACGACCGGCGCAGTTGGGAGATCACCGGCCCGCACTTTCCGATGACCGGTGTCTACGCGGTCGCGGTCGACACCCGTCGTTCCACCCCGCGGCTGCTCGCCGGCATGACCAGCTCACACTTCGGCCCCAGCGTCGCCACCAGCGACGACCTCGGCGCCTCCTGGGACGAGCCCGACCAGGCGCCGGTCGCGTTTCCGGCCGACACCGGCGTCTCCCTCGGCCGTGTCTGGCAGCTGATGCCGGCCGGCCCCGACGAGCCGGACGTCATCTGGGCCGGCACCGAGCCCTCGGCGCTGTTCAAGTCCACCGACGGTGGTCGCAGCTTCGAGCTGGTCCGTTCCCTCTGGGACCACCCGCACCGCCCACAGTGGGAGGCCGGCTTCGGTGGTCAGGCCGTGCACACAGTGCTGCCCCACCCGCGTGACCCGGCTCGGCTGCTGGTCGCCATGTCCACCGGCGGGGTCTACCGCTCGGAGGACGCCGGGGCCAGTTGGGCGCCGGGCAACACCGGCATCCGCGCCTACTTCATGCCCGACGAGTGGCCGGAGTTCGGCCAGTGCGTGCACAAGGTCGCCCGGGACGCCGGCAACCCCGAGCGGCTGTACGCGCAGAACCACCACGGCGTCTACCGCTCCGACGACGACGGCCGCACCTGGTCCTCGATCGCCGATGGGCTGCCCAGCGACTTCGGCTTCCCGATGGTGGCCCACCCGGGGCGCGGCGGCACGGTGTGGACCTTCCCGTTGGTGGCCGACGGCGAGCGGTTCCCGACCGACCACCGCTGCCGGGTGTTCCGCTCCGCCGACGCCGGCGGCAAGTGGGAGCCGCTGTCGGTCGGGCTGCCCGAGGGCCCGTTCTATCCGGCGGTGCTGCGGGACGCGATGTGCGCCGACGACGCCACCCCCGGTGGCGTCTACTTCGGCACCCGCTCCGGCTCGGTCTTCGCCAGCCGCGACGAGGGCGACTCCTGGTCCACGGTCGCGGCGCACCTGCCTGACGTGCTCTGCGTTCGCGCCGCGGAGGTCTGAGCGTGGTCACCGTGCTGCTGCCCGGCCCGCTGCGCGGCGAGGCCGGGGGCGCGAGTCGGCTGAACGTCACCGCCGCCGGGACGCTGCGGGCGGTCCTCGACGAGATGGCCGTCGCGCACCCCCGGCTGGCCCGACGCATCCGCGACGAGCGTGGCGAGCTGCGCCGCTACGTCAACGTCTTCGTCGACGGGGAAGACTGCCGGCACTCCGGCGGTCTGGCCACCCCGGTCAAGGACGGCGCGGAGGTGCAGGTGCTGCCGTCGGTCGCTGGCGGCTGACCGGGCCGACACCGAGGGGATTCCCGACCCGATGTCCCGTTACGGGGGTGACCGGCGCCACTGCGGGGCGTCCCGCCGACGGAATAGTTGCGTCGTCAAATAAGTTGAGAGCTGTGTCCGGGTACCACGCCGGCACCCGGTTGACACGCGAGGAGCTGGTCATGCAGTTCGGAATCTTCACCGTCGGTGACGTCACGGTCGATCCGACCACCGGTCGGGAGCCGACCGAGCATGAGCGGATCAAGGCGATGGTCGCGATCGCGTTGAAGGCCGAGGAGGTCGGCCTGGACGTCTTCGCCACCGGCGAGCACCACAACCCGCCGTTCGTGCCGTCGTCGCCGACCACCATGCTCGGCTACATCGCCGCGCGTACCGAGCGGCTGCTGCTGTCCACCGCCACCACGCTGATCACCACCAACGACCCGGTGAAGATCGCCGAGGACTACGCGATGCTCCAGCACCTCTCCGACGGCCGGGTGGACCTCATGATGGGTCGCGGCAACACCGGCCCGGTCTACCCGTGGTTCGGCAAGGACATCCGCGCCGGCATCCCCCTGGCCATCGAGAACTACGACCTGCTGCACCGGCTGTGGCGCGAGGACGTGGTCGACTGGAAGGGCAAGTACCGCACCCCGTTGCAGTCGTTCACCTCGACACCGCGCCCGCTCGACGGCGTGCCCCCGTTCGTCTGGCACGGCTCGATCCGCAGCCCGGAGATCGCCGAGCAGGCCGCGTACTACGGTGACGGCTTCTTCGCCAACCACATCTTCTGGCCCAAGGAGCACACCCAGCGGATGATCGCGCTCTACCGCCAGCGGTACGCGCACTACGGCCACGGCTCCGCCGACCAGGCCATCGTCGGCCTCGGTGGGCAGGTGTTCATGCGCCGCAACTCGCAGGACGCGGTCCGGGAGTTCCGGCCCTACTTCGACAACGCCCCGGTCTACGGGCACGGGCCGTCGCTGGAGGAGTTCACCCGCGAGACCCCGCTGACCGTGGGCAGCCCGCAGCAGGTCATCGACCGCACGCTCGGCTTCCGGGAGTACGTCGGTGACTACCAGCGGCAGCTGTTCCTGATGGACCACGCCGGGTTGCCGCTGAAGACCGTGCTGGAGCAGCTCGACCTGCTCGGCGAGGAGGTCGTGCCCGTGCTGCGCAAGGAGTTCGCCGCGCTGCGTCCGGCGCACGTGCCGGCGGCGCCGACGCACGCCTCGCTGGTCGCTGCCGCGGGCGGTGCCAAGGACAGCACCGTGCACGCCGTCGACGACGTGACCGGCAAGGCGCCGGAGGGGGCGACCCGATGACCCGCCGCACCCTGGCCGTGGTCTCGGCGGGGCTGAGTCAGCCCTCGTCGACCCGGCTGCTCGCCGACCAGCTCGCCGCGGCCACCCGCGACGAGTTGGTCCGGCGCGGCTCCGAAGTGGAGCTGCACGTCGTCGACCTGCGCGAGTACGCCCACGACGTGGTGAACAACATGCTCACCGGGTTCGCGCCGGCGGCGCTGCGCGAGGTCATCGACACGGTGACCGGGGCGGACGGGCTCATCGCCGTCACCCCGATCTTCAGCGCCTCGTACAACGGGCTGTTCAAGTCCTTCTTCGACGTGTTGGATTCCGAGTCGCTGGTCGACCGGCCGGTGCTGATCGGCGCGACCGGCGGCACCGCCCGGCACTCGTTGGCACTGGAGCACGCCGTCCGCCCGATGTTCGCCTACCTTCGGTCGGTGGTCGTCCCGACCGCGGTCTTCGCCGCCCCGGAGGACTGGGCCGACGGCACCGCCGATGGCGCGTTGCGCGCTCGGATCCGGCGCGCCGCCGGGGAGTTGGCCGACCAGATCGAACGCCGACCGCCGGCCACCGGGCCGGCCGACCCGTTCGCCCTCACCACCGACTTCCTGCAGATGCTCGGCCGAGGTGACGGCGAGCCGGTCAACTGAGCGGGTGGGCGACCAGCACCGGGCAGTGCGCGTGCTGGATCGCCGCCTGACTGACCGACCCGAGCAGCAGACCGGCGAACCCGGCCCGGCCCCGGGTGCCCACGACCAGCAGCGACGCCGTGCCGCTGGCCTCGATGAGCCCCTGGGCCGCGCCGGCCGCCCGGACCGGATGCTCGCGCACCACCAGGTCGGGGTGTTCGGCGCGCACCACGGCGGAGGCGTCGGCCAGGAGTCGCACCGCCTCGGCCTGGTACGCGGCCTGCGACTCCTCGATCTCCTCCGGCACCGCCCGGTCGCCGTTCGAAGGACCGACGTGCACCAGCACCAGCGGCACGTCCCGTAGCGCCGCCTCGTGAGCGCCCAGACCCACGGCGAGTCGGGACGACTCGGAGCCGTCCACGCCCACCAGCACCGGGCCGTCCACCGGGATCGGCTGCTCGTCCGGGCGGACCACCAGCACCGGGCAGTGCGCGTGCGCGGCCACCTGCGTGCCGACCGAGCCGAGCAGCAGCCCGGCGAACCCGCCCAGGCCACGGCTGCCCACCACGACCAGCTCCGCCCGGCGGGACTCCTCAATCATGGTCGCCCCCGGGCCCCCGAGGACCTGACGCACCTCGACGGCGAGGCCGGGCCACCGGCCGGTCAGCTCGGCCGCCGTGCGCTCCAACATCTGCTGCGCCTCCTCGGACGGCGCCGGCACCCCGAGGTCGTACGGGTTGAGTGGCACGCCGTAGCCGGACGGATGCAGGTAGCCGTGCACCAGGAGCAGCGGTCGGGACCGGAGCACGGCGGCCCGCGCCGCGTGTTCGGCGGCGACGAAGCTGGACGGCGATCCGTCCACGCCCACCACGACAGGTCGGTTCATCGGCGCTCCCTGGGTCGGTCAGGTCATTGTCGACCGCTCAGCCGCGTAGGTGGGGCCGGACGCGCCGGCCCCGGCGGTTCCGGCCAGCCGCCCGCCCGGCACTTGCACGTAATTACGTAAGTTCGTAGTATCGACATGTGAACACCGTGGAAGATCGACTCGCCGCGCTGGAGGCACAGGTTGCCGCGTTGAGCGAACGGCTCGCCGCCGCACCGCCGCCACCACCCGCGCCCGAGGGCACCTTCTGGGCGCTCGACGGCCTCAAACAGCGCCTGCCAACCGACGGGTCGGGCGCGGTGCTCTACACCGGCACCGTCCGCGTCGCCGGCCAGCACTACGACTGGCAGTACGGCCGCACCGTCGACGACCTGCTCGCCGCCGACTGGACGGAGCTGCCCAGCACCCTCTCCGCGTTGGCCCACCCGGTGCGGCTGCGGCTACTGCGGGAGATCCTCGGCGGCCGGCAGAGCACCAGCGAGCTGGCCGAGATCGAGGAGTTGGGCACCACCGGCCAACTGCACCACCACCTGCGCCAGATCACCGCCGCCGGTTGGCTGCGCAGCGCCGGCCGAGGCCGGTACGCGGTCCCCGCCGAACGCGTGGTGCCGCTGTTGGCCATCCTCACCGCCGCCGGCCGCTGACCAGACGCGGCTCGGCCGCCCGTCCGACGACCCCCACGGAGGAACCACCATGCGCCGCACGACCGCCACCGTCCTCGTCGTCGTGCTGATCGCCGGCCTGGTCGGGGTGGCGTTGATGCCCCGGGTGCCCCGACTCGGGGCGCAGACCACCGGCGATCGCGACCTGGCCGCTGCCGCCCGGTCGGCCACACCCGACCCGTCGGGGCTCCGCGGGCTCGCCGTCGCCCTGGTCGAGAACGGCCGGATCCGCACCGCCGGCCTGGGTGACCGGGACCTCGCCGGTCGGCCCGTGGAGCCGGGCACCCCGTTCGAGATCGGCTCGGTCACCAAGGCGCTCACCGGCATGCTCCTCGCCGACCAGGTCGCCGCCGGTGTCGTCGGCCCCGACGACCGGCTCGGTAGCACCTGGCCCGAGGTCACCGGCCCCGCCCGCGACGTCACGCTCGCCGAACTCGCCAGCCACCGCGCCGGCCTGCCCCGGCTGGCCCCCGGCTCCCCGCTGGGATGGGCACGCATCCTCTGGTCCAACGTCTCCGGCGGAAACCCCTACGCCGGGCAGGGCGTCGACGCCATCCGCAGCGCCACCGACCGGATCAGCACCGACGACGACGAGCGCGGCGAGGTCCACTACTCCAACCTCGGGCCGTCCGTGCTCGGCCACGCGCTCGCCGCGAAGGCCGGCGTCGCGTACCCCGAGCTGCTGCACGCCCGGCTGTTACGGCCGCTCGGCATGACGGCCACCGTCATCGCCACCCGCGACGACGACCTGCCGGCCGGTCGCGCCCAGGGCAGCCGGGCCGGCGGCCGGCCGCTCGATCCGTGGACGGGAGCCGGCTACGCGCCGGCCGGCGCCGGCCCCTGGTCAACGGCGGAGGACCTCGGCCGGCTGCTCGCCGCGACCCTCGCCGGCACCGCACCAGGCGCCGACGCCGCCACCGCCCGTTACCGCGAGGACGACGACACCCGCATCGGGTACGGCTGGTTCACCACCCGGCACGGCGATCGCGAGGTGGTCTGGCACAACGGTGCTACCGGCGGGTTCCGGTCCTACGTCGGCCTCGAACGGGCGACCGGCCGGGCGGTGGTGGTGCTCGGCAACACCGACAAGGGCGTCGAGCCGATCGGGCTGCGGCTGCTCGGGATGTCACCGAAGGAGGCCGCCTCGGCGACGTCGATGGTGCTGCCGGGGATCGGCGCCGGCCTTGCGGTGGCCTTCACCTTCCTCGGCGGCCTCTCCCTGCTCGGCACCGCCCGCCGTCGCCAACTGGACCAGGTGACGCTGCTGGCGGCGGCGGTCTGGGCGTTCGCCTATCTGGGGTTGGGGCACCGGTTGGGGGACTGGTCGGTGGTGCCGGCCTGGCTGTGGCCGCTCGGCGCCGGCCTGTCGGCGGCGGGGGTGGCAGTGGCGGCGATCCGGTGGCGTGCCCTGCCGGTGGTCGACGCGCGGGTGCCGTGGCGTCGGCTGCTGTCGGTGGCGAGTTCGCTGGTGGCCGCCGTGCTGGCGGTCGTAGCCGTCGCCGGCTGACTCCGCGCCGCGGCTTCGCGTCACAGCCGTTGCGTACCCTCGGCCGATGACCTCCGATGTGCTGCTGCGCCCGGTCCGTGAGGACGACCTCGTCGAGTTCTTCCTGCACCAGCAGGACCCGGAGGCCAACCGGATGGCCGCGTTCGGCCCCAAGGACCCGTCCGACAGTCGGGAGTTCGCCGCACACTGGGCCCGGGTGCTCACCAACCCGGCGAACCTGGTCCGCACCGTCGAGGTCGACGGCGAGGTGGTCGGCTACGTGAGCGCCTTCCCGGCCGAGGGGCAGACCGAGGTCAGCTACTGGATCGACCCGGCGCGCTGGGGTCGGGGTCACGCCACGGCGGCCCTGGCCGCCCTGCTGCGCGAACTGCCCCGGCCGGTGCACGCCCGCGCCGCCAAGGACAACGCCGCCTCCCTCGCGGTGCTCCGCAAGTGCGGGTTCGTGGTGGTCGGTGAAGACTCGGGGTACGCCAACGGCCGCGGCGAAGACGTCGAGGAGTGGCTGCTCGTGCTGCCCGCCGACGGCCCTGACCTGGGCGGGCACTAGTCTCGCGGCGTGAACTGGTTGGATCTCGTCGGCTGGGCCGGCTCCGCGGTGCTGGTCTGGTCGCTGCTGCAGTCGCGCATCCTGCGGTTGCGGGCGCTCAACCTCGTCGGCTGCTTCGTGCTGATCGGCTACAACGCCGCGATCGAGGTCTGGCCCGGCGTCGGGCTCAACGTCGTGCTCGCGGTGATCAACATCTGGTACCTGCGCGGGATGCTCGCCACCCGGCACGACGAGAAGACCTACCAGGTGGTGGAGGTCGGTGTCGGCGACCAGTTCCTCGCGCACACGCTGCGGGTGCACGCCGCCGACATCGCCCGGTTCAACCCCGGCTTCCACTGGGACCCGGACGCGTCGGGCCGCTCGGCGTTCCTCGTGGTCACGGCCGACGAGGTGGTCGGCGTGGTGCTGTCGCACGCCGAGGCGCCCGGCGTCGCCCAGATCGACCTGGACTACGTGACCCCGAAGTTCCGTGACTTCACCCCGGGTGAGTTTGTCTACCGGCGCAGCCACCTGTTCACCGAACGGGGCTTTCACCGGGTGGTCAGCCCACCCCGCATGGTGGCCCCCTACTACCACCGGCTCGGCTTCCGCCCGGACGGCGACTCGTACGTCCTCGACCTGCCGGCGTCACCGTCGCCCCAGTCGGCGTAACTCACCGTCGCCCCAGCCGGCGTAGCGTCACCGACGCCCCAGCCGGCATAGCTCACCGTCGTCCGATTCGGCGTAGCCTCACCGTCGTCCGATTCGGCGTAGCCTCACCTGGCCCGATTCGGCGTAGCGTCGCCGGGGCAGGATTCGGCCGGCGCCGGACGGGGCAAAGACACGCCTACGCCGGGCGGGCTCGCCGACCGGCGGGTGCCGCGCGTAGCGGCCGGTGCCACCACCACGAGGGAGCGAACCGGGCGTGCAGAGCTACGGGAGCCAACTGGCCCTGGTCGGAGTCCTGGTCGTGATCAACGCGCTCTTCGCGGGCAGCGAGATGGCGTTGGTGTCGCTGCGAGACAGCCAGATCCAGCGGCTGGAGCGCACCAGCCGAGCCGGGCGGGTGCTGGCCCGGCTCGCCAAGGACCCGAACCGCTTCCTGGCCACCATCCAGATCGGCATCACGCTCGCCGGTTTCCTGGCCTCCGCCGCCGCAGCGGTCTCGCTGGCAAAACCCCTGGTGCCGCTGCTCGGGGTGTTCGGCGGCGGCGCCGAGACGGTGGCGATCGTGGCAGTCACCCTCGCGCTGACCTTCGTCACCCTGGTCTTCGGCGAGCTGGCGCCCAAGCGGATCGCCATGCAGTCCGCCGAGCGGTGGGCGCTGCTGGTGGCCCGCCCGCTCGACCTGCTCGCCAGCCTCACCCGGCCGGCCGTCTGGGCGCTCGGCGCCACCAGCGACGTGGTGGTCCGCCTGGTCGGGCTCAACCCCAAACACCAACCGGAGGAGATCGGCCCGGACGAGCTGCGCGACATCGTCGCCGGCAACCACGGCTTCACCAAGGAGCAGCGCACCATCATCGCGGGTGCCGTGGAGATCGCCGACCGGCGGTTGCGGGCTGTCCTCGTACCCCGGTTGCAGGTCTTCACGCTCGACAGCGGGACCACCGCGGAGGCCGCGCGGCTCGTGCTGGCCGCCACCGGGCACTCCCGGGCTCCGGTCGTGCGCCACGGCGGCCTGGACGACACGGCCGGAGTGATCCACCTACGTGACCTGGTGGGTGTGCCCGACGACCGCCCGGTCGACGAGATCGCCCGACCGCCGATGCTGCTGCCCGACTCGCTACCGGTGGTGGACGCGCTGCGCCAGTTCAAGGCCGAGCGTCAGCACATCGCGCTCGTCGTGGACGAGCGCGGCGCCGTCGACGGCATCGTGACGCTGGAGGACATCCTGGAGGAGATCGTCGGCGAGATCTACGACGAGACCGACCGGGACGTGCGCTCGGTGCGGCGCGACCCCGACGGTGCGCTGCTGCTGCCCGGCACCTTCCCGGTGCACGACCTGCCGGACATCGGCGTGGAGCTGCCGTCGCGTCCGGCCGGTGACTACACCACCGTCGCCGGGCTCGTGCTGGCCCGGCTCGGGCACATCCCCACCGTCGCCGGGGAGGACGTCACCCTGGACGGTTGGGTGCTGGTGGTGGCCGGCATCGACCACCGGGCGATCACCGAGGTACGGCTCAGCCGCGTACCCGATGACGCCGACGCCGACGCCGACACCGACCAGCCCACGGAGCCGGTGCTGGACGAGGCCCGCAGCTGACCGGTCCGGCGAATGCCGTCGCTCAGGCGGGCGAGAGGTTCTGCAGCCGGACCTGACCACGGGCGACCAGCCGCTCCTCGGCGTCGGTGATCTCCACCTGCCAGAGCTGCTGGCTGCGGCCCCGGTGCACCGGGGTACCGACCGCCCTCAGCTCGCCGTCCCGGACGGCCCGCAGGAAGTCGGTCTGGTTCGACACCCCGACCACCGTGCCGCGGTCGGCCAGCCAGAGGGAGCCACCCACGCTGGCCGCGGTCTCCACGACCGAGCAGTACACCCCGCCGTGCTGGATGCCGAACGGCTGGTGCAGCTCCGGGCGGACCTGCCAGCTGATGACCACCCGGTCGGCGCTGGCCTCCTCGAACTTGAGGCCGAGCAGGGCGACGAAACCGCCCGTCAGATCCGGAATCTCCATGGCAAAGCCCTCCTCGATCAACGAGGCGCAAGCCTAGCCGGGGCGGGTTGCGCCAAACCCGGTACGGGTTGGTGCCGGCGATGGGGGAGAATCGGTGACCGTGACCGACAGCAGCCCTCCGCCGTCCGGGCGGGACTCCCTGACCGATGACCTGCTCTGGCGTGGCCTGATACAGGACTCGACCGGCCTCGACGAGCTGCGCGAGCTGCTCGACGGTGGGAAGTCCGCCACGTACTACGTGGGCTTCGACCCCACCGCCCCGAGCCTGCACGTCGGCAACCTCATGCAGGTCCTCATGGCCCGCCGGCTGCAACTCGCCGGTCACCGGCCGTTGCTGCTGGCCGGCGGGGCCACCGGGCAGATCGGTGACCCGAAGGAGAGCGCCGAACGGACCCTCAACCCGCCCGAGGTGATTGCCGGCTGGGTCGAGCGGATCCGAGAGCAGCTCGCGCCCTTCGTGTCCTACACGGGGGACAACGCGGCCCAGTTGGTCAACAACCTGGACTGGACCGGCGAGATGTCGATCGTCGAGTTCCTGCGCGACGTGGGCAAGCACTTCCCGGTGAACAAGATGCTCGCGCGGGAGGTGGTGCGTGCCCGCCTGGAGACCGGCATCAGCTTCACCGAGTTCAGCTACCAGCTGTTGCAGGCCAACGACTTCTTCGAGCTGCACCGCCGGCACGGCTGTCAGCTCCAGTTCGGCGGCTCCGATCAGTGGGGCAACATCACCGCCGGCGTCGACTACGTGCGCCGGCGGGGCGCGGGGCCGGTGCAGGCGTTCACCACGCCGCTCGTCACCAAGTCCGACGGCACGAAGTTCGGCAAGACCGAGGGCGGTGCCGTCTGGCTCGACCCCACGATGACCAGCCCGTACGCGTTCTACCAGTTCTGGCTCAACGTGGAGGACCAGGAGGTCGACCGCTACCTGCGGTACTTCAGCTTCCGGACCCGTGAGGAGCTGGAGGAGCTGGCCAAGGCGACCGCCGAACGACCGGCGGCCCGGTTGGCGCAGCGGGCGCTGGCCGAGGAGCTGACCATCCTGGTGCACGGTGCCGACGAGACCCGACAGGCGATCGCCGCCAGTCAGGCGCTCTTCGGCCGCGGATCGTTGGACGAGCTGGCGCCGGAGACCCTGCGCGCGGCCCTGACCGAGGCGGGTCTCGTACGCCTCACCGGCGAATTGCCGGATGTGGCGGGTCTGCTGCGGGACTCCGGTCTGGTGAGTGGCCTCAAGGAGGCCCGGCGGGTGATCGCCGAAGGCGGCGCCTACGTCAACAACAACCGGGTGACCGAGGTGGACGCGAGGGTGTCGCCGGCCGACCTCCTGCACGGCCGATACCTGGTGCTGCGCCGGGGGAAGCGTTCGTTCGCGGGCGTTGAGCTGGGTGAATAGCCACCTGTCGACGATGTGACGGGGGACGCGTCCGGCGGATTTGACGATCATCCCGCCGGACGCGTAACTTTCTCTCTGCCAGCGCGGAACGGACGAAACAGGCGAAAGCCTGAGGCGGCCGGAGCGCCGGCCAACGGCCAGGGGGTCGGGTGGGCACGCCCACCGGAGCCCCAACCGGGAGGTGCCGCCAGAAACGCCGCGAGGCGGATTTGGCGCCGCGAAACCGACCGGGTATGGTTACGAACCGGTAGGGCACCGGGCGGGTCGCGAGAAATCGCGACGGCCGGCCTGCCGAATCCATGACGAGAGCGGCGCAAGCCGGTTGCGACATGGTGCCCGCGTTATCGGGTTGAAGCACGACGAACCGCGAAATATCGGTTTGACACGGCGGAAACGAGCGGGTAACGTAGTAAAAGTGCCTGGCGCTGAAAGCGCCGGTCGCGGAGCAGGAAAAGCCCCGAGATGGGTTTCACTGAGGTGGAGCTTTGATCGGTGTGTGGTTGTTCTTTGAGAACTCAACAGGGTGCTTGTAAAGCCAGTGCCAATTATGATTTATACCCCGGACTGGTCAGGTTTTGTGTCTGGCTGGTTGGGA